>JBBWVW010000116.1:0-12442 GCA_050256425.1 Arenicellales bacterium
CGCGACCAATGGACCTGGTTAACAAGGTGTTCGACTTCAACATCGCCAACTGACGGTCAACGACGAGTATAGGCAGCGTTAACGCCCGTTCCTGCCACTATTTGCAAGCGGTCTAATCCCTGACATTCACTCGGTAGCCAAGGCGCGGAAAATTCACGCAGATTTGGCCAACCTGATCATCATTCCGCATCAGCGTCACATGGTTGGCGGAACTACCGTGCAGGATGCCGGCCACCGCCGGTCCGCCGGTGCTGGGCGATACGGCAACTTCGGCGCCGACTGTCAGCCCCATGGGATCGCCGGGGTCGGATTGTTGGGGTGATTGCGGCGTGGCCTGACGGGCGATCTCCAGCGCATCAAGATCGCTCATGCCTTCCTGTGCGCCGTGGCCAATGGCCTTGACCCGCTGTTCCCAGGCCACCAGATTCTTGAACTGGGAGAGGAAACTTTCGCCCTCCGCCATGCGGTCGCGCAGGAACCAGACCAGATAATAGGCCAGGGCATCGGGCAGGCCCGGTGCGGCGCCCAGCATGAAATCCCGCGCCGACAGCCGCTCATCGATCCAGCCGAACTGCGCCCGCACATTTGAGAGGCATTCCAGATATTTCGCCTTGAGATCGTCGAGTGAGAAACCCGGGCCAAAATACAGTGGACCCCGGTCGGCCAGAAATTCCGCTGGCATGTTCGGGCTCATCTCCACCAGAGCCACGCAGACCACGTCCTGAAACAATGGCCCATCCGTCCATTGCCCCAGGGCCCAGGGCAGGCCGTGTGCGCCGCCCGGAAACAGCGTGGGTTCGGGGAAGCGCCGCTCCAGCTCCCGAATAATGCATTTGGTGTCGCAATAGACATCGGCGCCGATTTGCATCACCGGTGTTAGCCGATAGCCCCCGGTCAACGGCATCAGGTTCGGCTTTGGCGGCAGGCGCGGGATTTCTACGGACTTCCAGGCCAGCCCCTTCAGGCCCAGCACCACGCGGACCTTTTCGCTGACCGGTGATTGGGGGTAGTGGTGAAGAATGACCTGATCATTGCTCATGTTCGCGCGCCCATAATCCATGCTTCATGGAGGTAATAGATCATCCCCATCTCCGCAAGGTGGTATAAGCTAGCACCACGACTAAGCGAACACAACGCAGGTCGGCGGCCATCGTGAGCACAGGCAGCATTAATGCTCCTTCCTGCCACCATTTGCTATAAACACTTGGCCGGTAATCCCGTATAGGAATATGTTTTTCGACCTCCTAGGGCAAATCCAGAAGGTACTTGTCAACTAACGCAATCCCAGCAAATCCGCATTTGTTATCCATCCTGACGATGTCGAAGTGACAATAGAGATGTTCAGTGACGAGGCCTTATCTTGCGTAGCACATAATTCCTCACACACGGTATACCATCGACATCGGCTCAACGAGGATGGGAGTGCCGCGAAAGCCAAGATTATCGACTGAAGGCACCCTCTCATGGCGCTTTAGGTGGTGCCGCCAAAATATACATAGGTGCATTTACCTAAGTGTAGGCTATCAGTTGGAACGTCCCAATCAAAAGGACCTCCAAAATGAACGAAATAAACCCCGGAGTAGACCTCAGCATCTTAGATAAAGCGAATGAGGCGCAAGATACCTATATAACCAACCCCAACATGAAAACAGCGGATGCCTACATACAAGCCTTGCAGGAAACCACAATGACTCTTATTGACTCGATACTGATGCTGTCAGGGCCTAAGTTTCGAAAGTTAATGAGGGAGGAGTTAAAGGCTAACCCGGGGGAGAGGGCTAATTGAGGGGTGCTGGTGGATGTGTTTAGATCACGCGACACCAGGGCTGACGGGAGTGTATGGGTTGTATCAATATTTGGATGAGAAGAAGAGGGTATGACCTCGTCTCGATGTAACCATTGTTAAGTAATCAGAACAGACTGAACCGAAAAGATTAGTATCCAAATTCGCATAACCAATACCAAGTTCAACACTATCATCGAGCCGAGAGATGGAAGACACAAAGACAGAATCAACAAAATCAGAAATGGAAAAGGAGCTGAAGAAGCTTAGACTTCAGGCTTCTTTGCATAAAAATCTGTCGGCAGAGATGACGAGGCAAAAGGCTAGAGCAGAAGAAGCCAATGAACTCGCTCAAGTAAAAACTGAGGAGCTCGATAAGCTTCTCAAAAAACAAAAGTTGGAAACTCTGTTGCGAAAAAATTTGGCAAATGAAATGGGACGTCAAAAAGAGATTGCGGAAGAAGCAAAGAAGAGGATCGAATCAATTTCAGATCAACTCTCGAAATATCTAGCACCACAACTCTACAAATCGATCTTTTCGGGCGAGCAACAGGTGGATCTCACGAGTAAGCGAAAAAAACTGACCGTCTTTTTCTCGGACCTGGTGGGATTTACGGGTATCTCAGATTCCCTAGAATCAGAAGAGATTACAGCGATGTTGAATTACTATTTAACAGAAATGGCCAATATCGCACTCGAATTTGGCGGAACTATCGACAAGTATGTTGGAGATGCGATTTTAATATTTTTTGGTGATCCGGACTCTGAAGGCGTACAGGAAGACGCTCTAAGATGTACTAAAATGGCGATTGCCATGCAAAAGAGAATGGCTGAACTTACCGATGAATGGGCCCAAAAATTTGGACTCCGTGAACCATTACAGATACGAATAGGAATGAATACAGGCTACTGCACAGTCGGTAACTTTGGAAGTGAAGATAGGCTGGACTATACAGTTATTGGGGGCCAGGTAAATTTGGCAGCCAGGTTAGAATCAATAACTAAACCAGGTTCTATATTAATATCATTTGATACATTTAGTCAGGTTTCTGGTTCCATCGAATGCATAGAAAGGGAAACAGTTACAGTGAAGGGAATTCGTGAAGAAGTACGTACATTTGAAGTTGTGTTAGATGGACCAACAAAAAACGATCGCATTTGCCTTGAAACTGAAAATTTAAAATGCAGCGTGGATATAAAACTACTTGAGAGGAGTGAACTTGATGAGTTAACTTCTTTTATAGAAGATGCAAAACTGAAAATGCAAAAAAACTCGGCTAATCAGAAAGAAAAATAGGAGAGTATTATGAGTTATACGGGTCAATGCCATTGCGGTAACGTAAAATTTGAAACTAGTTTAAAACCGATGCTTGTTGTCCAATGTAATTGCAGCAGCTGCCGGAGATTAACTGGATCAGTGGGTGTCCGAGCTATGTATTCTTCAGATGAAGTTACATGGACTGGTGCGATTAGTGAATATGTTTATCAAGGCGGCAGTGGTGGGAACCTCTATACCCAGCATTGCCCCAATTGCCACACCAACGTTTACACTACGTTGGATTATATGGAAGGTATGACTAGCATTCCTATAGGCATGTTTGATGATCCACAGGATATGAAGCCTTGGTTGGAAATTTGGACCGATGCAAAGCTTAATTGGATAAAAGACGACGGTTGTATCACCAACAGTGTTCCAGACATGGGCGTCCAAGAGCGCCTTGTCGAAGTTCTCGAAAGTTTAGAGAACCGATAGACTGCAGATCCAAGAGATTGGCGAGATCTTGGATAGGAAGGCCATCGGATGGTTCAGTTTATAACCCTGAAATGAAGTTCGGTCGGATCGCAGTCGATGCCATTGATCGGATTCATGTCCTGCGGGCAGGCCGACATTACAACAATCACATCGCACAATGCCTTCAGCCTGACCCGATCTTGAGGCTTAGAGACAGTAGGCTCAAAAGTCGTGCTGCCATTAGGGGCGATAGGGATGTTCATCCATAAATTAAATGGGTCAGGGATGGATGGTGCTTGAAGGCCGATTGCCATGAGGGCCATCCGCAGGTTATCCGTGCAGTTGTCGTGATACTCCTCACAGCCGAGAATTTTGTAACGGGTGATATCGCAGCAGGACAAGAGCGTGTCATGTACGCCCGGTGAGGTGTCTTCGGTTATCTCGAACATGGGTCGACGGACATTAGAGACGATCTTGTCGCCAACCTTGGGAAACACACTCGATAATGAGGTCCGGGTGTGGGCCATCGAGAGAAACTCATCCAAGCCAGCCTGGCAGAAGGCCCAGAAATCACAGACCTGGGTGCCGTGGGTGTTTTGCACTTCGATGGTCTGATCCTTTGAGACTTTTACCGCGACACCACAGCGGGCGGGGATGCGATATTGCTGCTCAAGAGCTGGCGCTCCGTCTGCTGAGATGGCGCTTTTAAGCGAGTCATTGCTGCCGTCGGGTTGTGATGCCGTAAAGCTCATGATGCTTTGCCCTCTTAATCGGAAGTAGATAAAAAGATTAAACGCGGCCTTGAATGTCGGCCCTTATTTGGGTGGTGCTCAGCTGGCTTGTAAGGCCAGCCCCTCGATGATCGTGGTGTTGGGGGTGAGGTTAAAGACCGCCGGCGAGATCTTGATCTTGATGGATCGGCTGCCCCCGCCCAGGATGATGTAATCGGGCTGCATCACTTTGCTGTCGACCCACAGCGGCAGCGATGCGGGCAGGCCCAGCGCAGTAACGCCGCCGATCTCCATGCCGGTGAGGGCTTTGGTCTCCTCAGCTGAGGCAAAGGAGCACTTTTTTACGCCCATCTTTTTGCGCACGCATTTGTTGACATCAAGCCGGGTAGTGGCAAGCAGCACGCAGGCGGCGTACTGCCGGGGGTCGGATTTGCCCGCGGCGATGATCACATTGGCCGAGACCTCGGGTGGGATGTTGTAGTGCTCGCAGAAGAGCGCGGTATCGGCAAGCTCGGGGTCGCAATCCATCACTTGGTGTTCGATGCCAAGAGCCTTCAGTGCAGCCAGCACTTTGACCGATACGTCGTCTGGAGAATCACTGTGCGGATCTGTCACGGGTGGCTGTTGTCGATTAAGGTTTGAAGTGTTTGATTTTTATCAGCCTACACCATCGCGATGATATCGATCTCGATGTTCATATCCTCGTAGGCGAGGTAGGGCATCGGGATGCCGGTGGTGGCAGGCCCTGGCGGTTCAAAGTGGGCAAAACGGGCATGCAGGTTGTCTTTCCAGATGCGCTCGTCGGTGTCGATCACGCCGCCCGTGGCATAAAAGGTATTGATGCGCAGCACGTGCTTAAAGCCCAGATGCATCTCGGCCAGCACCCGGCGGATGTATTCCATCGCCATATTAGTCTGGGCCACCAGATCGCCCTTGTGGGCGACACTGGCATCGGGGTTGAGCGGTACCTGCCCGCCCAGAAAGATAAGATCCCCGCAGCGGATGCCATGACGGTAGGGCAGGTGTACGGTCCAGTCCCAGTGGTTATCCGGCCAGACGTGGCTGCGGGGTAATCGCTCACCGTTGGTTGCGCGCATCGCGATCACGTCGTTGATCATCATCACCCCTTCGGGGCGCATCGCCTTAAGGCTTAATCCGGTCGCGGCCGGGCCCGGCTCGGTGTAATAACTGCCCCGGGCGAGTGCGGGGGCAGCCCAGTCCTGTGTGTTGCCGGGCTCTACATTAAAGAGGTTGGTCTTTACCGTGTCGTTGATGTCTGCGCCCAACTGGCGCAGCAGCGCGTCAAGACGGCGCAGCACTATATGTGATTGGCCGATGAGATCTGCTGGTGCTTCAATAAAGCCGTGGCTTTGTGCTGTCACGCCGCTGGTAAAGCACATCTCGCCCACCCGCAGCGCATGGCTGAACGGGGCCGGTGGCCCATGCCAGGTCGGGTCCCAGGCCGCAGTGCGCGCCAGTGCCTGGCCGTTATGGCCGCGCATGGCAATGGCCTCGACCTCAAAGAGCACGCCCGGTGACATCAGCGCCTGCACCGGTGCCAGCGTTAATACAGGGCCGGGGCCGGCTAGGGGTCCCAGGGCCTGGGCCATCTGCTCGGCCACCGTTTCACTGCTGGTAGTCGGTTCATCGACATAAAAGGCACGCAGTTGCACCAGGTCCGCGGGCGCCATATCGGCCGCATCGAGCACAGCGCCAAGATCAGCCATAGCTGCACTGATCTGGCCGGGCAGATCGCCCGGGGCAATAACCTGCAGCGTCTTATCCAGTGCCACCTGCCCGGTGATAAACAGCAGTTCGCCACAGCGTACTGCCTGGCTGTAGGGTAAAGGGGGCTGTGTTACCCAGTGATCAGGCGGGTTGATGTAGGTGCGTGGCAGCAATGTCCCTCTCTTCGGTTTTATGAGAATCTCAGTTTACCGCGCAAAGCGTTGGCTTTTCCCTTAAACCAGAGCCCGGGAGAATTATATTCTCGGCTCACGCAGTTGTACTGATGTTGTCCAATAGGTCGAAAATCTACACGTATTTTGCTAGATCGTGTAAAAATCAATTCTCGTGAAAGCCTATAACAAAATAAGGAGGAGTCTCATGTCTAAGTTGCTGAAAAACTTTGGTGTTGCCGGTTTAGTTGCTTTGATAGGAGTGGCAGTACCAGTATCAGCGGGTTCGATCAAAATCGGGTTCAATGTGCCTTTGACAGGTTTTGCTGCCGCTGATGGCAAGTCAGCCCTGATCGGGGCCGAGCTGGCAGTTGAGCAAGTGAATGCGGCGGGTGGGATTAACGGCGTTAGCCTGGAGCTGGTTGTTTATGACGATCAGGCCAGCCCGAAGGAATCAGCGCCTCTTGCAGCAAAGCTGATTACTAAGGATCAGGTTGTAGCTGGCATATCTGGTAGTTATTCAGGGGCAACGCGCGCTGCAGCCACCATCTACCAAGAAAATTCCACACCGTATATTTCCGCCTACGCGGTTCACCCAGATATCACCCGATCGGGAGATTATGTATTCAGGACTTCGTTTATGGGTGAGGTGCAGGGGCGAGCTGGCGCTAAACTTATTGGCGAAATCATGGGCAAGAAAAAGGTCTCGGTAATTACATTAGCAAATGATTTTGGCAAATCCCTTGCCGCTGGCTTTAAAGAAGCGGCGGCAGCATACGGAATCGAGATCATCAGCGAATACGATTACAGCATTAAAGACAGGGAGTTCGGGCCGATTGTCTCCAAGGTCAAATCAGAATCACCAGACGCAATCTACGCCTCTGGGTACTTCTTCACAGCCGGCCCTCTAGTCAGCCAACTTCGCGCGGCGGGTGTCGATGTGCCAGTGATTGGCCAGGAGGGTTACGATGGCGAGATGTTCATCAAGATAGCAGGCGAAGCCGCAGAAGGCATAATTATTACAACCTCTCTTGATCGAGATTCCAGTGACCCACTGGCTCGCGCCTTCATCGAAGGATTCCAGGCGAAATCGGGCTACCCAGCTGATATGGTGAGCGCATCAACCCACACCGCGGTCCTTGTACTGGCTGCTGCTTTAAAGCAATCTGGAGCGGGTGACAAAGCTTTGCTACGAGATGCAATTGCAGCTACATCAATTAACGCAGCGACTGGCAGTATTTCGTTCAATAAGTTGGGTGAGGTAAGGAAATCGGTACAGGTACAGATTGTGCGCGATGGCAGTTGGCATCACTACGCTGTTATCTCGGATCCAGTTCTTCTTGCTCCCCCTGAGGAGTAATTCCATCCTTTGAAAGTGCGGGGCCGAAAGGCCCCGCACTCTTCGTTATCTGCCTAGGTTCTCATGTTATTTGTTGATTTACTGATTCAGGGAATCGTCCAAGGCGCTATCTACGCGCTGATCGCCCTGGGGTTGACGCTGATATACGGGTTGCTTCGAATATTGCATGTAGCACATGCTGCGTTGTTTACTCTGGGTGGTTACATTGGTGTCATTGTTACCAATCAGACTGGCAGTCTGACGTTAGCCTTGTTTTCGTCGATGGTGTTGGTGGGCCTCTTAGGCATGTTGATCTATCGAGTTGCTTACCGACCATTGCTAGATAAGCCACCGCTTGTGGCCCTGATCGCTTCTATTGGTCTGTTTATCGCTTTTGAGGAACTCTTCAGGATTGTTTTTGGCAGTTATGGACTCTCTTTTCATAACCCGCCATTGCGGACACAGGTCGAACTCGGTGGTGGCTTGTTACTAAGTTATTCGCGGATTCTGATTATCGTGATGGCCGTTAGCTTTCTTTCTGTGTTGGCATGGCTTTCCAGTCGTACACGGACAGGGGTTGCCTGGAGGGCCACTGTAACTGATCCTCAAATGGCAGCATCTTTTGGCATCAATGTCGAGAACGTTCGATATCTTAATTTTTTCATCGGATCGGCATTAGCCGGTGCTGCTGGCGTGATGGTCGTGTTACTCACAAACTTAGCTGAGCCGACTATGGGGGCCGTGGCATCGTACAAAGCACTCGCTATTATTGTCCTTGGGGGGCTTGGCAGTGTACGTGGGACTCTAATTGCCGCGCTTGCAATTGGAATCGTTGAATCTTTTGGCACCGTCTATGTAGGCCATATTCTTGATCGCGATGCTCTTGCATTTGCGTTTCTCATAATTGCACTCATGCTGCGACCACAAGGGTTGCTTAAAGCAGGGTAATACCATGGCCTACGAGATCATCTTAGCAACTACGATGGCCATTACGGTTTTGTTTGCGCTGTCTTTGAACATAATTACAGGGTTTTGCGGTCAGGTTAGCCTTGGCCATGCTGCGTTTTATGGGATTGGGGCTTATACCGGCGCAATGCTCACCAAAGCAGGCTGGCCGTTAATAGCAGCCTTACCGCCCGCAGCGGTTGTTGCGGGTTCGGTAGGGTTTGTTGTTGGGTTGACGTCACTGAGAGTACGGCATGACTTTCTAGCGATTACAACCATGGGAGTGGCGTTCCTGTTTGTTGGGTTAGTACGAAAGCAGGAGTGGCTTGGCGGAGAGATTGGAATCTCAGGTATTCCTGCAGCGCAGTTTGGGCGACCTGGTCTTCTTGTGTTGTCGATCATTTGCGCCGGGTTATTTGCTGCGGTTGCTGTTTACATAAAACGGTCGTGGATGGGATTTGCGTTCGATTCCATCGCAAACGACGAAGATACTGCCCGAGTTCTTGGTATTGATGTGCCGCGTTTCAAATTATGGGCCTTTGTGATCGGTACCTCCGGTGCGGGTATTGCCGGAGCCCTTTATGCACACCATGTTCGGTACATAGGGCCGGACAGCTTTGGTTTTGTTGAGTCGGTTACCGTTCTTGCTATGGTGATTATCGGCGGGATCGGGTCGGTTTGGGCTGTTGCACTCGCTGCTGCCGTGCTATCTGTTTTGCCGCTTTGGTTTCAGTTTGTTAACGACTACAAGTTGTTAATTTATGGGTTATTGGTTTTTGGTGTGGTGCGGTTTTCACCCAACGGCATTGCCGGCGCTGTACAACATCTTCTCAATAGACGGTCTTGACTCGTGGCAGCACTGTTATCTGTTTCTGAAGTAACCGTCAAATTTGGCGGTGTTATTGCTGTCGAAGATGTGTCGCTCGATATCGGACTTGGAGAACTTGTCGGTTTGATCGGACCCAATGGAGCGGGCAAAACGACACTCATGCGTGTTATCACTGGATTAGTTAAACCGTTTAGCGGGACGGTTGCTCTCGACGGGGAAGACATTACTAACTGGGCTATAGACAAACGAATCAGAAGTGGACTGGCTCTAGGTCAACAAATCGTTAAACCGCTAACGGCCTTCACCTTACTGGAGAATGTAGCTCTGGCATCTGGATGCCAGCGTATGGCTTCACCTCTTCAAGCCTTGATTCAAACCAAGAGAGATAAAGAGCTTGAAAAAGCCCGCTACTTCCTGGATATGGTTGGTATCAAAAGCGCGTCAGACGCTTATCCATCCGAGGTGCCGCTTGGATATTTAAAGTGCTTGGAATTGGCTCGTGCATTGGCATTAGAGCCGCGTCTTATCCTGTTGGATGAGCCTCTTGCAGGCTTAAATCAGGCAGAAGCGACAGAGATGGCCGATTTGATTTCGTCTTTAGTAAATGAGACTAGAAGCATACTTTTGATTGAGCATAATTTGCGGGAAGTGATTCGTATCTGTCCCAAACTATATGTACAGGACCAGGGACGATACCTGGATTTTGGGCCCACCTCCGAAGTGATGGCGAACCCCAAGGTACGTACGGCCTACCTCGGCGAGACGAAGGTCTGATGCTTTCTGTTCAGAATCTTCAATGCAGTTATGGGGATATTCTTGCGCTGCATGATTTGTCTTTTGAGGCGCGCGCGGGAGAAATATTCGTCCTAATTGGTGCAAACGGTGCTGGTAAGACAACCACCATCATGGCGCTTGCGGGTCATCTTTCTCCACGTTCCGGTTCCATACACCTTGGAGGGGAGGACGTAACATCGATTGGGCCCAGAGGCAGATTGGCGCGCGGTGTTGCATTGGTTCCTGAGGGGCGAAGAGTATTTGCTGATCTGTCAGTGGAGGATAATCTGACTGTAGGTGGGCATTTGCAGAATCTTGCGGAGCTGGAGGCGAATCGTGAGAATGTGTATACGACGTTCCCTCGTCTTGCCGGCCGGCGGTCACAGCTGGCAGGTTCTCTCTCTGGCGGTGAACAGCAAATGCTGGCGATTGGCCGGGCAGTAATGGCTAGCCCGACTGTTTTGTTGGTTGATGAGCTTTCTCTTGGCCTGATGCCGAAAATGGTGGATGAATGTTATCGAGTTATTGATTCGCTCAAAGATCAAGGACTCCTGATTATGCTCGTAGAGCAAAGTACCCAGCGAGCGCTTGATGTGGCAGATCAGGTAGTTGTTATGGAGTCTGGACGTAGGAGCTGGCAGGGCAGTGGTCTGGAGGCGCGTCAAAATTCATCAATCGCTGGCGCCTATCTGGGAACAATTGAAGAGCCAGAAGGAGCTCAAGAATGATAAGAACAACGGTCATCTTTGCAGTAAATAAACCGTTTTGTTATATCAGGTTTCAGATCACAGAGCGCCCGGGATGCAGCGGCCAGTATCATAATTTGGGCACACCTAGAATCCGATAAAGGCAATTGATCTCAGGAAATGGCTAGAAACTGAGAAAAATGGTGGGCGCGGCAAGGTTCGAACTTGCGACCCCTGCTGTGTGAAGGCAGAGCGCTCTGTAATAAAGCCCGATAAACCACTTATCTCAGTTGTTCAGTTTTCCCGAGCCACTGCTTTGTAAGCGAGATAGATAGTGTTAGACGATTCACCACCCGTGTATGGATTCGCAAAGGTCACCAGGTGAGCCTTCGCAGATGCAAATACCTCGTCCAGCAAACTGGCGAACGCTTCATCCGGTGGATCGTTGGACCACAGGCCAAAGACACCGCCGGGATGCAACGAGGCCGCCAGCGCAGTCAGGCCAGAGTCGGTGTAGAACGCGCTATTGCCCGTGTCCAGCCAGTGGCTCGGAGAATGGTCAATATCGAGCAACACGGCGTGAAACAAACGGCCCGGGTTATCCGGGTCGAAACCGCCAGATGACGCGGCCAGTTTAAAGAAATCCCCGTGCACCAGGGAGCAGCGCGAATCCAGTGCAAGTTTGTCCCCCAGCGGCACCAGTGCGAGCCGGTGCCACGAGATCACCGGTGCCATGGCCTCGATGACCCGCAACGAGCGAACCGCCTCATTTTCCAACGCCTTGGCAGCGGTATAGCCAAGACCCAGACCACCAACGACCACGTCGAGTTCTTCGCCATTGAGCGACTGTAGCGCGAGTGCGGCGAGTTCTTGCTCCGCCTCGACAAACAAACTGGACATCAGGTATTCCTCACCCAGCTTGACCTCGTAGAGGACCTTGCCACCCAACCTCGGTTCCGAGCGCCGTCGCAGGCTGATCGCACCCAGCGGTGTCTCCTGGTAATCGAGTTCCTCGAATTCGGACATCTACTAAAACCGACCGCAGCGCAACGATCGCTTTGGCTTAGTTTTTATTTGGGGAGTCATGACTTTTAGAACAGGGCTTTCACCTTAGAGCAGCTCAATATATCTTTTTTGATTCTCTGGCGGCCGTTCGAGTCGTATTCTGAGGGGTACTCATGCTTTTGGTAATCTACTTAGAATCTCCACGAACCATCCGTCAATTGTCCATTGGTCCGGTTTAGCCTATATCACCACCCCAACATGAAAACCGCGGATGCCTGTATACAAGCCTTACAGGAGCCCACAATGACTCTTATTGGCTCGATACTGATGTTGTCAGGGCCAGAGTTTCGGTATTTGATGACGGAGGAGTTACAAAGAGACCCGGGGGAGAGGGCTAATTGAGGGGTATATTGTTACAAACCCCAAAAAGGTCCAGATGAGGCGCGGCCCTGATTGATATTGCCCGGCGCGGGCATTTCACCCACCCGGCACTGCCCTGGGAGTGTGTCTATATCGGTAGCACCGCCCTGGCGGAATCGGGTGGGCCTTAGTGCAAAAAAATAAAGAACTGATAAGTAGCAATACCACAAGTGGCATAATCGCTTTGGTTCTAACCGGGCCTGTCATCATTGGCCAAATTCGAATCAGCATAAATGCCTTACAGTCTCATTAGTCGATAGTTGTGATAAAACTGGGCCACATATCGGGAAACTGGAACCG
>JBBWVW010000117.1:0-15079 GCA_050256425.1 Arenicellales bacterium
ACCAGCGAAACAAGATGCATCGCAAAGGCGCGATGTGTATCAAGAAGGCAACGGAGGCCATCTTATGAATAATCTGATGATACCCGGCGAAAGAAATCGTAGCTGGGAGGTATTTGGTGATATTGACGACCTGATGGGTCATTGGTTCCGGGCGCCGACGATGGTGCGGCGTGAGAATAACGCGAAGGCGCCTGCCATGGATGTCAGCGAGAACGAAAGCGCCTACATGGTGAAGGCGGAGATCCCTGGCGTGCCCCGCGAAAACCTGGATGTGACCATCAATGATGGCGTGCTGACGATCAGCGCAGAACGCCAGAAAGAAAAAAAGGACGAAGAAAAGGGTGGCCGGTTGATTCGCCAGGAACGCTATAACGGCAAGTTGGTTCGTTCGTTGCGTTTGGGGACCGACATTGATGAGACAAAGGTCGAGGCCCATTACGAACATGGTGTGCTCAATCTGGTTCTACCCAAGACGGCACAAGTAAAACCCCGCAAGGTCGATATTAAAATCCGCTGATTTCTCGGAAAAGTAGTGGCAAAAGGGGTCACTTTGGTGACCCCTTTTTATTGCGTCATTCTGAAGAACTCCCGGCTTTCCAATAAGTTTCCCAGAACCGAAACCTCAGGTCGCCGCTCCGGCGGCGTTATACTTCGCGCCCGAGACTGTGTCACCCCATATCAATTAGTGATGACTCACCCCAAATCAGACCCATCCGCCATTGCACCGGTACTGGCCGAGGCCATGCCATATATCCAGCACTTTCATGGCCGCACCATCGTTATCAAGTACGGCGGCAACGCCATGGTGGATGAAGGCCTCAAGCGTGGCTTTGCCCGTGATGTAGTGTTGATGAAACTGGTGGGCATGAATCCCGTTGTGGTGCACGGTGGCGGCCCACAGATCGGACAACTGCTCGAGCGCATCGGCAAGAAAAGCGAATTTATCGAGGGGTTGCGGGTAACTGACAGCGAAACCATAGATGTTGTCGAAATGGTGTTGGGCGGACTGGTCAACAAGGAGATCGTTGCGCTGATCAATACCCATGGTGGTCGCGCGGTCGGTTTGTCGGGCAAGGACGGCGACATGATCCGGGCCCGGAAACTGGTGTTGCGCAAGCACGGCTCCACTAAAGACGAAGACATCATTGAACTCGGCCATGTGGGTGAAATCGAGTCGATTAATCCCGCTGTGGTTGATACCTTGGATGCGGGCAATTTCATTCCGGTGATCGCACCCATCGGTGCCGGCAAAGACGGCAAGACCTACAACATCAATTCCGATACGGTTGCTGGCAGATTGGCTGTTACCCTGCAGGCAGAGAAGCTGATCATGTTGACCAATACCCCCGGGGTGCTGGATTCGGACGGCCAGCTATTGACTGGACTGTCAGAAGCCCGGGTGCAGGAGTTAATCGACGAGGGCGTGATAACCGACGGCATGCTTCCCAAGGTACGTTGCGCACTCGACGCCGTGGCAGGAGGGGTTCGCACTGCAACTATTTCTGATGGTCGGGTAGCGCATGCCACGCTGCTGGAAACCCTGACCGATGAAGGGGTCGGTACTCAGATTGGCCGCGGTCGCGAGGTGTTGCACCTGGGCTGATTTCATTTACTGTCGAACGATCGAACTGGACGCGCGGGTTTTACGCATCAACCCCTTATCCTGCTCAAGGCAGGCTTGCTGATAGCGCGCCATTGCGGGCACTTTGTAATGGGTTGATGGCGCCGGGATGTGCACCCCGTGTCCGGGGCTGTCATTATCCCTGGCGATCATTGCAAAACCGTGCTGGCCGATTAATTGTTTTCGATACCCTCTAACTCAGCAGATGCTCCGACCAGTTCAGACCCTTCCAGAACCAGCGGTGGATAGAGGAAGCCATCTTGATGATACCGACTGATTTGTTGCGGCGAGAGGCTATACATTCAGTGCTTTTGATGATTACCGGGGGTCGATTGGCACCTGGCCGGCCAGCCCCAGGACTTGTTCCATACGATGGCAGGCGCGCAGCAAAGCGGCTTCGCCACGCGGCGGACCGATAACCTGAAGACCTACTGGTAGGCCTGTCTTGGTGAAGCCAGCTGGCAGGCTGAGCGCGGGGCACGAGGTCATGGTGATCGCAAAAGTGATTGCGATCCAGTCAATGTAGGTTTGGGTCGGCTGCCCGGCGATGGTTTCAACATAGCGCTGTTCTTTAGCAAACGGCGGTACCGATACGGTAGGGCATAGCAACAGATCATATTCTTCAAAGAAGGCGGTGATGCGGTGGTACAACCCGGATCGAACCCGTTCGGCGTCCAGCAGTTGGGCATTGGTGACTGCCAGGCCTTTTTCGATATTCCAGATAATCTCCGGCGCGATTCGCTCGCGGTGTTGTTGCAGGATCGATTCCATCATCTGTGCGATCAGTACACCCCGCAGTGTCTGAAAGGCCTCAATGACGCCGGAGAAATCCGGTGTACGATGATCTACCTGCGCCCCGATTTCGCTGAAACGCTCTGCTGCCGCCTCACAGACCTGCGCGACTTCTGGCTCCATGGGCACCACACCAAGATCGGGACTGAATCCGACCCGCCGTGGCATGTCAGTATGTTGCAGCGCATCCACAAAACCTTCACCGGTATGCTGAAATGACAGCGGGTCAGCTGGGTCGTGGCCGGCAGCACCATCGAGCATTAACGCCACATCGGCAACGCAGCGTCCCATCGGCCCTTCGACCCAGAGCGTATCAAAAGCGGGTAGGCGTGCCCCCCGGGGCACGCGACCAGGTCCAGGTCGCAAGCCCACAACACCATTGAAACTGGCCGGGACTCGCAGGCTGCCTCCCAGATCGTTGCCCGTTGCCAGGGGTACCATCCCGGTGGCCAGTGCGACGCCCGAGCCGCCGGAGGAACCGCCGGCGCTGACGGCGCTGTTCCAGGGGTTGAGCGTATGACCAAAGACCGGGTTAAAGGTATGTGCTCCGGCCCACTCGGGTACATTGGATTTGCCGACAGCGATAGCGCCCGAGGCTTGCAGTTTGGCTACCGTCGCGTCCGAGTGACGCGCGATATTATCTGCAAAGAGCGGCGAGCCGTAGGTTGTAGCCACACCGCCGAGGTCGTTGTAATCCTTAACTGCGAGTGGCAGACCCCAGAGCGGGCCTTTGATATCGGTGGATGCTCGCTGTTCGGTCATTGCGCGCGCCTGTTCACGGGCACGGTCCAGGCACAGAGTCGGCAAGGCGTTGACTTTCGGGTTTATTGCCTCAATGCGGGATATCGTGGCATCCATGACTTCAAGGGGTGACAAAGCCCCGGAGCGCAGGCGCGCGCTAAGCTCCATCGCAAAGAGATGACTCAGATCATCACCGCTCACCGGATGAGGCCTACAGACTTTCTACAATGCAGTAAACGATTCGTTGGATCATCGTTCAGATGCGGTCAGAGACTACAACTCATGTCTGCGCCGCAGCACATAGGTGACTTGATCATGCCGCAATTATTCGGGCACTTAGCGACCGCCACGGTTTCGCCGGTATCGGTCGTGATGTGGTCGTGCACGAGTTCTGCTTCGCACTTTACACACTTCATTCCCTTAACACCCATTCCACAAACTGCGCAGACATATTCCGCCATCAGTATTCTCCTTATCTGTCATGACACCCCCTGAGGCGGTGCCGGTTGGTTGTTTCTGGGTCAGCCATAGGGCAGCCAAGAAAAGTAACTGTCCCTGGATATGATGTTACACCGTACACTCTTTCATCGACTAGAGTGATTGTCGGACAGGTCATTTTGTTATTCGCGGCGTAGCGCAACAATCGGGTCGAGCCGAGAGGCTTTGTGAGCCGGATAGTAGCCAAAGACGACGCCTATCAACGCCGCGAAGCCCATGGCGATCACCGCCGACAATGGTGAGATCACGACAGGCCAGTCACCAAAGCGCGCTGCTGTGAGCAGCCCCCCCAGGCCCAGCGCTACGCCGATGGCGCCGCCAATGAGTGATACCGCCATGGCCTCGGTAACAAATTGCACAAGGATATCGATGCGTCGCGCCCCAACCGCCATGCGCAGGCCTACTTCGCGGGTACGCTCGGTGACAGAGACCAGCATGATATTCATGATGCCGATCCCGCCCACCAGCAACGAGATGCCGGCGACAGCTGCCAACAGCAACGACATGGTGCGCTCGGATTCGGCACGGGCTTTGAGGTACTGTGCGACATTGCGTACGTAAAAATCATCGGGCGCTCCGGGACGGATCCGGTGGCGCTCCCGCAGAAGGTCAGTCACTTCCTGCTCAGCAGCTTCCAGTAGGTCAGCTGAGCGCGCTTTCAATGTGATATCCCGAACCAGGTTGCCACGATAACGTTTGCCCACATCCAGTCGTGAACGTGCCGCCGATAGCGGCACGAACACTACATCGTCGTGATCGCGACCCCAGGAGGATTCACCCTTTGCACGGATGGTGCCGATGACCCGGAACGGAATCCGGTCGATCCGGATGGTCTCGCCAACCGGATCTTGGCCAGAGAACAGTTGATCGATGATCGTTTCGCCGACGATCGCCACTTTGGCACTGGAGCGCTCCTCGTTGGCACTGAAAGTACGACCATTTTCAATTTGCCAGTCCCGTGCCTGCAGATAGGCATCGCCGACGCCGTAGATGGTGCTAAACCAGTTGGTATTACCGAAGATCACCTGCCCAGTGGCCCGCAGAGTTGGTGCCGCGATCAGTATTGAGGGTGCGCCGGCAATGATCGCAGCCGCGTCAGTCTCGGTTAAGGAGACCTTGGAATTGGCCCCGCCACGCACGCCGCCGGCGACACTGGTACCGTTTCGTACGAACAGTACGTTTTCACCCAGTCCCTGTATCGTTTCTGCGATCCTCAGTTGTGCGCCCTTGCCCACACCGACCATGGCAATCACAGCACTGACACCGATAATGATTCCCAGCGTAGTCAACGCAGTTCGCAGCTTATTAGCCCGCAGCGAGGTAGCGGCACTCAGCAGGCTGTCACTGAGCTTCATGATGTTCCTGGTGCACCTTTGATGATGTAATCGCTGTAGCAGCGCCGACAACTGCGGTCGGTCTGTCCTCAATCAGGCGACCATCGCGAAAATACAGCACTCTTTGGGCAAAGGCGGCAATCTCTGCCTCGTGAGTGATAACAACGACGGTCATCCCGGAACGGTTCAGGCTCTTGAGCAGAGCCATGATCTCTTGGCCGGTCTGGGTATCGAGTGCGCCGGTGGGCTCATCGGCCAACACCAGTGCCGGCCGGTTGACGATGGCGCGGGCGATGGCGACCCGTTGCATCTGCCCGCCGGAAAGTTGTGCCGGCAGGTGGTGTTCACGATCAGCAAGTCCCACCGAATCGAGTGCTGCCCGGGCCTGCTGAAGGCGCTGAGCACGGGAGACGCCACCGTAAACCAGGGGCAGTTCCACATTGGCGGTTGCGTTGGCACCGCCGAGCAGATTAAATGATTGGAAAACGAACCCGATCTTGCACCGACGTATCCCGGCGAGTGCATCGGCGTCCAGACTGGAGATATTCTGGCCGTCCAAATGATATTCGCCTGCACTAGCTGTATCCAGACATCCCAGCAGGTGCATGCAGGTGGATTTGCCCGATCCCGAAGGCCCCATGATTGCAACAAATTCGCCGTGCTGGATATCAACGGAAAAGTCGACCAGCGCTTTCACTGCCTGTACGCCAACAAGGTATTCACGGCACAGGTTCCGCGTCTGGATGATCGGTGTACTCATGAACTGTTATGGCAAGTCAGCGTGCCGCGCGCTCGCGCCCGGTAATCACGGTATCGCCTGCAGAAAGTTTATTGCTCGTGATCTCAGAATAGCTGTCATCGGACAAGCCGATCTCGACCTTTACCGGGGTAGGGCCGTCCGGCTGCCACACCATGCCACGGCGCTTGCGGGTGGCAGCTGTTTCGACACGCATTTCACGGTAGCGCACTCGCTGATCCTCACTGAGCAGCGCTTCAATGCGACTGACAGCCTGGTTACGGAATTGGGTTTTGGCGTTCTTTCTGGCTTGCTCCGCCATGCCCGATTCGCGCAGTGCGCGTATTGATTCACCCATCTCACGAAACACGGCTGCAACCGCGGATCGTTGTTCATCGCTGAGTTCCAATGCTGTGGTAAGTTTTTCGACCCGTGCCACAGCCCGCTGATGACCATTCTCGCCCGTCGATCCAGAGGGTTTGGATACGCCTTCGGGTTTAAAACGAAGTGCTGAATTGGGTACCCGTAGTATGTTCTCTCG
Organism: Arenicellales bacterium; assembly: GCA_050256425.1. Classification (GTDB taxonomy): domain Bacteria; phylum Pseudomonadota; class Gammaproteobacteria; order Arenicellales; family UBA868; genus UBA868. The sequence continues at coordinate 6,264 of JBBWVW010000117.1, forward strand.
CCGGCCGACGATAATCTCCACAGTTGCAGTCATGCCCGGCAATAGCGCCTCGTCATTGTTTCTGGTTGCTACCATTACCCGGTAGGTCACCACGCCTGAGTCGACCTGCGGCGCTTTGCGTACCTGGGCGACATGGCCGCTGAATCGCCGGTCAGGGTAAGCATCCACCGTGAATCGAACTTGCTGGCCATTGATAACCCGCCCGATATCTGCTTCATCAACGCTGACCTCGATTTGTACATCGCGCAGATCCTTAGCCAGCGTAAACAGTACCGGAGCCTGGAGACTGGCCGCGACGGTCTGTCCGACATCGACATCGCGGTTGATAACAACACCGTCCACCGGGGAAAGGATCACGGTATAGCTCAGGTCCAGTTCACGCTCGCGCAGACTACCCGAACGGGAATCGACCTGCGCCTTTGCTGATCGCACCTGGGCCTGTTGTTTCACAAGGCGTGCTGCAATGCTTTCAAGGCGTGCACGTGCCTGGTCGCGCTGCGCGAGCGCACTACCGACAACGCTTTCGGATACGACTTTGCGCTGGAAGAGGATACGCTGGCGTTTCAAGTTCCTATCCAATTCGTCCAGTGCTGCCGTGGCGCCGCTGCGTTCGGCTCGCAGTTCATCCAGGACAGCTTTCTGCATGGCAACATTGGCCTGAGCATAAGCGAGATCGGCACGCGCCACCTCGACCCGGGCTTGAAAAACTGCAGGATCGATGCGGGCCAGCACTTCTCGCGTTGCCACTTTTGAATTGAAATTGACCAGTACCTCGGCAATCTGGCCGGAGACCTGAGAACTGATATCGACTGTCATCACCGGATCGACTCGCCCGGTTGCTGATATCACCTGCTCAATGGTGCCTCGTTCGACCTGAGCCAGTCGCCAGCCAGGGGGCGGGTCCTGGAGTTTTCCCTGGAAGAGCCAGATGCCCCCAGCGATGGCCAGAACGAGCAGAATAAGTATCAAAGCTTTGCGCATGAGTGTGGTTGCCTGCGGCTCCATGTGCAAGAACTATACCTGTAACTATCCCAAAGACTAATTACCATAGTACGAAATCGGCGCTGCGCCCGGTTTTGTTGGCACTTATTCGCGTGACAAAGATAAAAATGCCACAGACTTTGTGCTGACGGCCCGGCGCGCACATAATCCAACGAAGCAAATTTGCTAACGCTCGAGTGTGCGATGGATTCACCCACAACATGTGAGGCCACAGCTGTTTCCCCGGCTGATGCCAGCTTCGAATTACTGCCACTTCGGGTGAGCGCCCTTGGCTTCGATGCCGGTGGTGAGACTTTACTTGCCGATGTAAATTTTACGCTGGAACGCCAAGGGCGTACCTGTGTGGTCGGGCCAAACGGTGCTGGTAAGAGTCTTCTGTTGCGTCTTTGTCACGGCCTGCTCAGGCCTACCCGCGGTGAGGCCCGCTGGGCCGGAGGTAGTGTGGCCCAGCAACGCCGCGTCCAGGCGATGGTGTTTCAGCGCCCGGCACTTTTACGCCGCTCGGTACAGGCGAATGTCGAACATGCCCTGGCGGCGCGGGATACCCCGCGGGGTGAGCGACACGAAAGGGCTATGTCAGCGCTGACAAAAACCGGGCTGATCGAACTGGCCCGGCGTGATGCCCGGGTACTCTCCGGTGGCGAACAGCAGCGCCTTGCATTGGCGCGAGCCTGGGCTTTGGAGCCTCGTGTGCTGTTTCTGGATGAGCCTACGGCCCACCTCGACCCAGCAGCGACGCAAGCTGTCGAAGAGATCATCACTCGGATTGATGATGAAGGTGTTCGTATCATCATGGTATCTCATGACATGGGGCAGGTTCGACGCATTGCCAGTGAGATACTGTTTCTTCATAACGGACGGCTGGTTGAGCACAGTCCTGTTGAAAGTTTCCTCGATGCGCCTGGCACGAAGCTCGGAGCAGCTTTCGTAGCGGGTCGCTTGCTCTGGTAGTCGCGGATGTACGGCCTTAGTTAAAACTCGTTAGCCAATGCGAAACGGCATCGCTGAAGCCTCCTTCGCTATGGTGCGCCACCACTACAAACTCCCGGGAGAGTTCGGCCGGCGCATTAGCAACGACACAAGAGACGCCAGCCCAGCGTAGCAGGTCGAGATCGTTGTAATCATTGCCAACCGCGAGCGCTGTTTGGGCGTTAAGATTCAAGCGCTCACAGATCCATGCGGCAGCATGGGATTTACATACCGATGCGGGGAAGATCTCGTACCAGGTCGAGCAGTGATCCAGCGGTGAGGTCGTACGCAGTACATTAAGCCCAGGTAAGCGTTGATTCAATACATCGTGCAGGCCAGCAGGATCTGCTGCAGACACGATGGCCAGCAACTGAGTTGCTCCCGCTTGTGGCGTTTCGTTGGCTTGCAGCAGTTGGTGACATCCTGCGTACAGGGCAAGGCGTCTATCAAAGTCCGCGTTGTGTTGGCTGAATCGTCTCCAGCAGAAATGATGGTTGTCCGGCACCGGGGCATGCACCATGAAGTCCAGTTGCAAATCTTCGAGCACCGTGATCGCCTGAGCAATCTCGACAACTCCCAGGCCCAAGTGTTGCAGTGGTTGTACCGGCGGATAGGAAAAAATGCCGGCACCGGAGGAGGTCACCAGTAGGTCTATGGGAAATGCTTCATCCAGCACGCGGTCACACGAGTAGAGTGATCGGCCAGTCACTACGATGCGCTGTACACCCAGATCGCCCAGGTGTTTGAGCGTTTCCCGGTTTCGCTCTGATAGTTGATGGTCTGGCCCCAGCAGCGTGCCGTCCAGATCGGTGAATACTGCCCTGCGGTGATGAGCGCCACGGTTCATGTGCGGTAGAGGTCGCTGGCTTGAGAGCCCAGGAGTCAGGTGATTTCCTTAGAGTAGCGATTCAATCTTTTTTACCAGGTCAACATTGTCAGGTGTAACGGTAGATCCGAAACTTCCCACGATCTTGCCATCCCGGTCGAGCAGATATTTGTGAAAATTCCATTTCGGGAATTGACCGGCCTCGTTACCCAGTGCCTGAAAAAGCGGTTCAGCTTTGCGCTTAGCCACCCGGGATTTTTCAAACATGGGGAACTTGACACTGTAGGTGAGATCGCAGAATTCGCGAACCTTCTCCTCCGAGCGGGGATCCTGAAAAAAGTCATTGGAAGGAAAGCCCAGTACGACAAAGCCGTGGTCACTATATTTCTCGTACAATGCTTCCAGGCCCTTGAACTGTGGTGTAAAGCCGCAGTAACTGGCGGTATTTACTATCAGCAGAACCTTGCCTGCGTACGCATCGCACAGCCGCACCGATTGCTCACTGGCGAGGTAGCGCTTGGTGAAATCGAGATTCACCGGGCAGGTCTGTGCTGCAGTCGAGGTGGCTGTTGTAAATGCCAGCACCGCAGTCGACAGGATATTGAAAAATCGCATATTTTGAACCGCCATCTAATCACAGCCGACATACTACCCGCTTGGCGTGAACTGCAGGTAATCGCGCAACTCAGGGCTTTGGGGGTTAGCCAAAGTGATGCTCGCGGATCCCTGTTCGGTAATCTGGCCTTCATGCATAAATACCATCCGGTCGGCAATGCGTGCCGCTTCGTGTGGCAGGTGAGAGACCACGATCACAGTTAACGCATGAGTTTGACGCAACTCGTCAACCAGAGCATGCATCTGCTGGCGCAAGCGCGGATCCAGATTGGCAAAGGGTTCGTCCAGCAAGAGTAACGGCCTTTTTTGGCAAAGACAGCGGGCCAAGGCGGCTCGTTGGCGTTCGCCACCCGATACCCCAGCTGGCCGGCGCCGACTGATATCGCCCAGTTGCGTAGCCTCAAGGGCCTGGTTAATGGTTTCATGATCTGCCGGGGTGAGTTTAAGACCGGGATGACAGCCGAGCGCGATGTTGTCGTAAAGACTGAGGTGAGCAAACAGGTTATGTTCCTGGAACATCATGGTTACCGGCCGTTGTGCCGGCGCCAGAGCGCCAATATCCTGATTGTCCACAAGGACCGCACCGCTGTCAGGTGTCTCGAAGCCAGCGATCAACGAGAGCAGTGTTGACTTGCCTGCACCACTGGCTCCAATCAGCGCGGCACATTCCCCCCGGCCCACTCGCAGCGAAGCGCAAAGACCCCAGTCGCCCATGGTGAAAGTCAGGCGGTCAAGTATCAGGAAAGCCATCGCCCTACAATCCGATCCAGGACCCAGAATAAAATCATACTCATCACAACGAGTACCAGTGCGGTAACGGCAGCTTCATCGAAGCGGTAGGCGCTCATCCGGTGGTAAAGCATGACCGGCAGCGTGATTGCACCGCTGGTATCAAAGAGTGCTGCCACACCCATATCCCCAAATGACAACGCGCTGCCCAGCGCCACAGCAAACGCTGTCGGTTTGCGTATCGCAGGCCAGTCGATGCGGCGAAATCGCTGCCAGCCCTGCAGGCCCAGTTGTTCACACAGTTTGTGGTGGCGCCGTCCTGAATCGATCAGAACTGGAGCAATGCTGCGCAATGCGTAGGGCAGTACCATGAGTGCGTTAATTAACGCTATGAGCAAAAGGGTGACCACCTCTGTTGTGCCGGTCATCAGCGCCCAAAGAAAAAGCCCGGTGCCAATCACCATGGGTGGAACCGCGAGACTTACCGAGCCGGCCAACAACGCCAGGTCTGTGGCCCCAGGCCGCCGGTGCACCAATACCAGCCGCCGAGCAGTCATCGCCAGACCCAATGCCAGTACGCTGGCGATTAGTGTCGCTATCAACGCAATTCCAAGGCTGCGTGCGGTTGCGCTCCAAAGCGCAGAATCCAGGATAACCCGTAACAGCGGCCCCTCAAGACCGGCAACAACAACCGCCGCGATAGGTAAGCCGATAAAGAGCGCACTCACCGTGATCAGCAAGACATCTACAGTTCGATTCAGTGGAGCGTTTCGGTCGGGTCGGTTTCGTACACCTTCTTGCAGCCCCTGGGTTAGCGGTTGCGAGCGCAGCCATCGAGACATGGTCAGTGCAATCGTTGCGCATAGCACCAGTTGAGTCAGGGCAAGCAGCGTTGCCCGGCCGGGATCGAAGTCAAAGCGCAGTGCCTGATAAATCGCCACTTCAACTGTGGTTGCTCCAGGCCCCCCGCCAAGGGTCAATACGACCGCAAAACTGGTGAAGCAGAGCAGGAAAACAATAACCAGCGCGCCGGGCAGAAAAGCGCTCAGTGCAGGCCACTCGATAAATCGGAACAACTGGGTGCTGGACATCCCCAGGGTACTGGCGAGCCGCCAGCTTTCACCTGGAACCTGTTCCCAGGCCGGCAGCAACAATCGCACCGCCAGCGGCAGGTTGAAAAAAACATGGGCCAGCAGTATCCCGCCAAGGCCATAGATCCCAAAAGACCATGTGAACCCTGCTGTGCGCATCAACTGAGTAATCACACCGTTGTGGCCGTAGACCGCGACGATACCCAGAACCGCAACAATCACCGGCATGACCATCGGCAGGCCCATCAATGTGATCAGCGCGCGCCGTCCAACAAAGTGGGACTGTCGGGCGTAGGCGCGAGCGATCGGTAGTGCGAGCCCGACGCTGATCAGGGTTGAAAGTGTAGCCTGCCACAGCGTGAAACCGATTACCGAGTGCAAATAGGCATCGGTCACGATTCCCGTAAGATCGCCGATGCCGAACCGGGTCATTATCCCGACCAGCGAGCCCCCGATCAGAGTACCCAGAAAGGCCACGACCAGGGTCCCGGGCCAGAGCGCGATGACCCGATACGCCCGCATACGGCTCAACGTGACAATGCGGACAGCCAGCGATTTATCCATTGTTTGCGCTGATCCCGCACATGCGCCGGATCGAACCGGAGCATCTGCTGCGGCACTTCATCACTGTGGAAGGCATCAGGCAGAGGTTGCCCTGTATGCACTGCCGGTAGCATCCAGTTAGAGGTGGGAAGGATATTTTGCACTGTATCCGAAAGCAGGAAACTGAGAAAGTCCTGTGCCAGTTGTGGCTCGGGCGAAGTGCCCAGTCGGGCAGCGACTTCAACCTGTCGGTAATGCCCCTCTTCGAACATGGCTACGCGGTAGCGATCTGTCTGTTCTACATGGCGGTGGTAGGCAGGGGAGGTGGTGTAGCTCAGTACCATGGGCGCCTCGCCTTTAAGAAAGAGCCCATAGGCTTCCGACCAGCCTTTAGTCACAGTCACTATTCGGGGCGCCAGCCTGGTCCAGGCATCCTCGTCAGCCGTATCGAATATTTTGCGCATCCACAGCACAAGTCCCAGTCCCGGGGTGCTGGTGCGGGGATCCTGGATGATGATGCGGGGCCCGTTACTGTCATTGACCAGTTCCGCAAGACTGGCTGGCGGGACGGGAAGTGCCTCGCTGTCGTAGACGAAGCCAAAGTAGCCGAAGTCATAGGGCACAAAGACCAGGTCGGACCAGGGTAGGGCAAAGTCGACGGACTCCAGATCTAACCCGTGTTCTTGCAGCAGTCCTGTTTGTTGGGCTTCAGCGGTCAGGCTGGTATCCAACCCAAGAATGACATCTGCCGGTGAGCGATCACCCTCGAGTTTCAGCCGACTGAGTAATGCGCCACCATCCTCCAGACCGACAAACTTTAGATCACAATCGCATTGTGCCTCGAAATGCTCTTCAATGAGTGGGCCAGGGCCCCACTCGGATACAAACGAGGCATAGGTGTAAACCGTCAGCTGACTCTTTGCCGCTTGTGTTGCAGGGCAGGCAATCGCCAGCAAACAGCCCGCAAGGCCAGAAAGAATCTTCAGAATTTTCACGTAAGGCTCCTTCGGAACTGAAGGGCGGAGGGGCTTTGACGCCATTATCCGGATTCCTCCGCCGGTATGATCCGGTTCAGGTTCAACGGGTCAGTCTCAGCCCGACCCCTGTCGGACACCCCGTCGGATAACACCTAGAATCTAGTTGTCCACTTACGGGCTGTCAATATCGTGGCTGGGAGTGATGCTGCCCTTGGCAAGATAGTTTGCAACCGCGGCAATCGCGTATTGCTCGCGTGCAGGGCCGATGCCGCGTATATACATCCAGTGCTGACCAGTTTGGTTCAACATGGCGACGAAAAGTGAATGCAACTGCGCTCGTTGCCCACCCATCCCCCGATCGCGCTGAAGGCCATCGCTTGCCCAGGGCAGGTCGATATCACATAACAGGTACAGCCCCTGTGCCCGGGACAGCGCGGTATCTACGATCCAATCGGGACAGTACTGGTAGTAATGGCGCGCGTAGATCACGGTGGACAGAAGGTCAGTGTCATGGATTGTGAGCTCGGACGCACGGCCCACGGCAGCATCTTCCTGGGCGATCTGCTCACAGGCGATGGGCTCGATATCTTGGGCTGTCAGTGCCATTGATTGTCGGTCAAGATAAGGACGCGCGGCTTCTGCCGAGAAGGGACAGGCAAAATGAGCGGCCAGAGCCTGGGTGATTTGAGTCTTACCGGTACATTCACTGCCCGTGAGAACCACCCGGTGCTTCGCAGCAATATCCCGGGGCTTTTTTTGCGGTACGCTCATCACCTGATTGTGTCTGATCTGTTCTTTGAGTTTCAGCCGCTTTATTCGTCCAGACAGCTTTATCATCTGTAGTGCTATCCGGCGGCTGTTTACTGTCGGTGTCAATCATCGGTATCGTGACATAGAATGCAATAGTGGGGCACCCCGTCGAAATATTCACCGGTACTTCGGTGTTGGACTATTTTCCATCCCCGGAACACCTCATATCCGTTGTGACGAGAGCAGGATCATGCAGAAATCATTCACTTTAGTTGACCATCCGCTGGTGCAGCACAAGCTCACCTTAATGCGGGATAAAAGCCGGCCCACCGCAAACTTCCGTCAGTTGCTGCGCGAGATCGCACTGTTGCTGGCGTACGAGGTCACACGCGATCTGCCGACCGAACTAAGAGAGGTTGAAACGCCACTGGAGACCATGCAGGCGCCTATGCTGGCCGGCAAGAAACTGTGTTTTGTCTCGATACTGCGCGCAGGCAATGGCTTGCTGGAAGGCATGCTTGATCTGATACCGTCGGCCCGGGTCGGGCATATCGGCTTGTATCGTGACCCGGATACCCTGGAAGCCATCGAGTATTACTACAAGGTGCCTCATGATATTAACGAACGTCAGGTGATTGTTGTGGATCCGATGTTGGCAACCGCCAATTCAGTGAGTGCCGCCATCACTCGTCTGAAAAAGGATAAACCCAAACAGATCAAGTTTGTTTGCCTGTTGGCCGCTCCCGAGGGGGTGGCTGCATTTGCTAAGGCACACCCCGATGTTCCGGTCTATACAGCGGCGTTGGACCGCCAGCTAAATGATCAGGGCTACATCCTGCCTGGCCTGGGTGATGCGGGTGACCGGATTTATGGCACTCGCTAGGACGTGATCGCCAATTACCTGCAGCGGGCCGTGTCCCGAATTAGCAGGAGAGCTCCTACAGTAGCTACTGTTTTTCTGGCCGGCGCACTCACCAGCATCAGTTGGGCGCAGCCGCTCGAAGCGGGCGTTTATGACCTGACCCGCCAGGGTTGGCAGATCACAGCAACCACTGAAAGAAACGAACGGCATCCCGGTATTGCCCCGTACATTGAGTTGCCTCGCATTATTTCTGTTACCGAATACCGATTGGAAAGATCTGACCAGGTGATCATTTGCGAAATGCGTTACGACAGTCAGCGCGATAGCCAGGACGAAACTTGTATGCTGAAGGCTCCCTAAGGTGTTGCGGCGACTTGGGCCGTTATGGGTGGGTTTCAGAGTCCGGCAATGTTGATCTGGATCAATGCGGTTAACAGGGGGATATGGGTTAA
>JBBWVW010000118.1:0-25143 GCA_050256425.1 Arenicellales bacterium
CATTAGGCGACAACCTCAGCAAACGCGAAGTCCTGACCGCTGCCTGGCGATGCACTACGGCCTTCTGGTAATCAACATTCTTCACCATCGAGACAAAAGCGTCGCCAGAGGGGTATTCGGCAACAAAGACGATATCCCAAAGCTCACTCTCCGGCCCAATAAGGGTGAATTGGAAGTCCGCACTATAGGCGATACGGCCACCCACCTGCTTAAAGATGGGCCCACTCTCACGGCCATAGGACCGGTAGGCCTCCAGTCCACTCAACGACTGTCCATGCAGTTCATGTCCCTCAGGATAAGCAGCGATTGGCCGCAGGCAGACCAGGTTCAGCATGTGGATCGGGCCGTTGCTCGCCATCGAGCGAAAGGTTCGAAATCTATCCCGTGTGGGATCAACAAAATCTTGGGTCATGTGAGTCTCGCAAAGCTGTTGTACAAAACAGTATAAGGAAATCAACCGGACAGAAAAACATTTGGGCCGATCTCACATCTCCCGCACTGGCACCAGGACGATCCTGGCGTGCTGGAGTACCGGCAAGGCCCCTCAACGTTAACAAAGCGTTGGCGAGTCGCCCTTTAGCCAAAAACGCAAAAGATCTTTTCCCAAACGCTTGTCATCATCCCGATAAACCATACCGTCCTTCATCACGAAGTCTAGAGAATCAAGCGCTCCGATATTGGCCCGGGGGTTGGCGCGCATTGGCCACCAGAAAAGATAAGCCGTTAATTAGATGGTGGCCAGGGGCGGAATCGAACCACCGACACGAGGATTTTCAGTCCACTGCTCTACCAACTGAGCTACCTGGCCACAGGCGGGGTCTGGATTACAAAGCACCGGTACAGATTCGTCAAGAGCGCAACGCAATTAGCTGTCTTGCGATCACGACAAATCGAGTGCGTAGCTTTTAAGTTTTTCCATCGGAATGATATCCAGTGTCCGGATGTGTGTGCGTGCAAGATACACTCTGCAGGCAACCCCGGCCTCAAGCGCCCTGGCGAAGGACGCGGCGCACACGCACCAGCAATCGCCATCTTGCAATCCCCGGAAACCAAACTCTGGATGCGGTGTCACCAGATCATTGCCATCCGATTTGAGCCATTCCAGGAAGGCATCGGTGACCTTGGCGCATACCGTGTGCACACCGTGGTCTGCATCATCGGTATGGCAGCAACCATCACGAAACCATCCTGTTAACGGTTTTTCTGAACACGTCTTAAGCGGTTCACCAAAGACGTTCTGCTGGGTTGAGTCATCTGTCTCAGACATAAGTGATGTTCCAGGTGAGATTGGGAGTATCCAGAGTCAGTTTTAATGCAGTGGCGCACTACTTTCAACGACAGGTTTTTTAGGGTAAGACATGGCAATGGTACCTTACCCCGGGTGTTCACAAGGTAGTGCTATAGTGTTCGGTGACTAAAAAAACCGAAATCCTCGATGAAATTCTGTAGTCAGTGCGCCTCACCGGTAGCTGTCCGAATCCCTGATGGCGATACCATGGAGCGGCACGTCTGCGATGCCTGCGGGCAGATTCACTACCAGAACCCCAAGATTGTTGCCGGCTGTATTCCAATTTGGCAGGGGCGTATTCTGCTATGTCGCCGGGCGATCGAGCCACGCCATGGTCTTTGGACGATTCCCGCAGGCTTCATGGAAAATGGCGAAACCATCGAACAGGCGGCCATGCGCGAAACCTACGAGGAAGCCTGCGCCCGCGTTGAGATCAGCGGGCTATATGCGATATTCAACATCCCTCATGTCAGCCAGGTCTACATGATCTTCCGGGCAGAGTTACTGAACGGTGAATTTGCGCCAGGCATCGAAAGCCTTGAGACCGCGCTTTTTACCGAGAAGGAGATCCCCTGGTCCGATATGGCCTTCCCGGTGGTGGTCCAGGTGCTGCAACGTTTCTTTGTCGACCGGCCCGGCGATCACTTTCCGCCGTTTGTCGATACCATCGTACCGGTTAAGCGCTGACCGGCCAGCACCGGTTCAACTCAGCACGTCCAGTTCTACCGGTGCGTCGGGCAACTCTGGCGAGAGGTCCACCTTCGGCAAAAGGTCACGCAGAGCTCCCTGTAGGGCTTCTTCCATCGTGGGATGATAAAAGGGCTTGCGCAGCATCTGCAGCACCGTCATCTGCTCGCTGATACACCAGGCCAGCAAGTGGGCAAGGTTCTCGCCGCGCTCAGCCACCAAAGTAGCACCCAGCAGTACACCGCTGACCTTGTTGGCATAAAGACGCACAATACCGCGGTTAGCGCCCATGACCAGGGCCCGGCCCACCGGCCCCAGTCGCATCTCGCCGATGGCCGTGGTATCAGGATCAAGGTCAGCCAAGGATGCGCCCACAGTGCAGATATTGGGTGAGGTGAAGGTAATCGTCAGCGGGGTTTTACGGGCAAAAGCAACGCTTTCGATGTGCGCAGCGTTATAACCCGCGATACGGCCCTCATCGGCCGCCTCGTGCAGAATCTGGTCGCCGCCGCTGATATCCCCGGCTATAAATACACGACGATCGCCACAGCGCATGGTGTTCTTGTCAAACACCGGAACCCCCCGGGCATCGAGTTCGATTCCGGCGTTTTCAATCGCCAGCCAGTCGAGGTTGCTCTGACGGCCCATGGCAGCCAGCACCTTATCAACCACCACCGCTTGCTCGCCGGCGCTGACACGGATACGACCGCCGTCCTCAAAGAGCTCAACCTCATGCCCAAGCCAGATTGGAAAGGCGCGCCCCATCAGTTCGATAGCGCTGCGGCGGGCGTCAGGGTCCCTCAGGCCCGCTATGGTATCGAGCATATCGATGCCAGTCACCGAAACCCCCAGGTGTGCCAGCGCCTGGCCAATCTCCAGGCCGATCACACCCAAGCCCACCACCGCGATTGCATCGGGCAGGTCTTCTTGCTCAAAAATCGTATCACTGGTGAGAATGCGCTCGCCAAAATCCATCCAGGCCGGTGGCACTGCCGGGCGCGTACCGCAGGCAACCACAATGCTGGCAGCGCGGATCGTGTCCTCGCCCACCTGCAGTACGCCTGGCTCAATAAAGCGGGCATAACCATCGATGAACTCGTCACCCATCTGGTCGGTGGTATGGCCCAGTACCCGGTCAACCAGAATATCGCGCATGTCGCGAACGTGTTCCAGAGTATCAGGCAAAGATGCTGACAGAGTATCGCCCCCCTCAATGCCCTCTCGGCCAAAAACCTCGCGCCGATGCAAATCATGAGCGACTTGTATCAGCGCCTTGGATGGCATGCAGCCGACCCGGGCGCAGGTCGTGCCCAGTTCGCCACCGTTGATCAGCACAAAATCCTTGCCGGCACGCTTCGCCTGGCCCATTGCAGCTAGACCGGCAGTACCGGCACCGATGATGACGACCTCAACGTTGCGCTCCATGGTGACTTATTCCTGTAACCGGTCTATCGATCTACGCAGGCGAGCACTCTGACCAGTTGGGCCAAATCATGCACTTCGGCGTGTGGTGTCTCATCATGCGCCCAGTCATCGCCACGGCGGTTAACCCACACAGCCCTAAGCCCTGCCTGCTGTGCGCCGATAACGTCCTCCAGAGGATGATCGCCCACGTGCAGTACATGTGCCGGGTCGGTCTTGAGTAACTCGCAGGCCATGTGAAAGATCCTACGATCGGGTTTTTTCACTCCGGCTGCGCTGGCGCTGATCTGGCCGCGAAAATAACTGCCAATGCCCAAACGTGAGACATCGGCGTTGCCATTGGAGACAGCGACCACCGCAAAACGCTTACTTAGCGCCGACAACGCAGGCACTACATCCGGGTAAAGCGTCACATCATGGCGCAACTCCAGAAAACGACCAACCAGATCGTATGACGCCTGCGGGTCATAACCATATTGGCTCAACAAACGCTCAAAAGACACGCGACGCAACTCAGTCAGATCATGCGAAAGATCGGGACGGCTTTGCTGCACGTCGTTGCGCAGCCGACGTAAATCCTGGGCATCATGGTTTTGACCAATCAGCGGAAAGGTCTCGCTGATATGCTGGTGCAAAACAACTTCGGCACGATCAATGACCGGCCAGATCGCCCACAAGGTGTCATCCAGATCCAGTGAGATCGCCTGTATGTGCTTCATCCGTTTAATGCAAAGTTCAATTTGTCTCGCAACTGCCAGGCACAGGACGACGGCTCACCAAAAACATCAACCGCAAAGACCGACCGACCGCGCTGGAGCAACACAGCGCAATCACCAATAGCCTGCGCCCGGTTCAGTTCGCCGAAACTGAAATCTTCACAGAAAATCGCCAGGTCCTGCTCGGGAACCAGGTTGACAAATAGAAATATTCCGCTTGCCGGACCCCCTTTGTGCAACTGCCCAGTTGAATGCAGATAACGTGGCCCGGTGTTGATACTGACCGGTAAACCATATCGCTCGCGAACTGCTTGCGCAAAACCCTCAAGCACATCGTGCACCGCGGGTTCGGGTGGTACGTAGGCCAGAATAGAAAAATAGCTGCCTTCGGATGCATCGTGCAGGCATTGCGCGAGCCCGCCAAGGGCGCCGGGCTCAGCCGAGCCTGCCGGCACATCACCGGCCAGAAGATCACGCGTCGTCTGCTTGCTGACCTCTACATCGGGCTCATCAAAAGGATTGACTCCCATCGCCGCGCCAACGATCGCCACTGCAAAAGCCCAGCGAAAAAATTCCCCGCCCAGCGCGGCAGCACTTTCGAGCTCGATACGGCGCAACGGTACACCGTCTTGTGCCAACACCTTGATCTCCTGCCAAAAGGGCGTATCAGCAGCGCCGCCAATGGCCACCCGGACCAGTCGATCCGCCGGTGCACCGGGGTGCGAGCGATCCAGCGGCAAGATGCCCTTGCCAGCCTTGCCGGTACTTTCCGCCACCAGTTGCTCGATCCAACCCGCGAGCGGCGCAAAATCATCATCGAACCAAAGCTGCAGACAGTCACGTCCCGACTGCCAATGTTCTGCCAGCCACTCCCCAAGCGCCAGACCAGGGTTGTGTAACGGGTCCTGGGCATGGCAGCGCTGCGCCATATCCATTGCGCTGCCGGCAAGCGGTCCGAGCCCGATGCCCATCAGCGCAGCGGGTGCCATGGCAAATGCGGTCAACGCGGCAAAGCGCCCGCCGATATCAGTCGGATTGAGCAGGCAGTCATGAAAGTGCCTTTGCATCGCCAGATCAGCCAGTGGACTATTTGCATCCGTAATGGCGATGCATTGTGCACCCGGTTCAGCGATACCCTGCTCTTCCAGGCTCTCGAGTACCCAGGTGCACAATGCTTGCACCTCGGTCGTGGTTCCCGATTTGGATGAAAAAACAAAAAGTATCCTGGCCCAGGACTGGCGCCCGAGTACAGCCCGAACCGCGTCCGGGTGGGTGTTATCCAGAACGCTAAGAGATAGCCCATCGTTCACCGGACTGAAGACCTTGCTCAACACTTCAGCTGCGAGACTGGAGCCCCCCATACCGACGAGCACAGCCCGGGTAAACCCCCGCTCGTGGATACCTTGCGCCCAGCGCGTCAACCGGTTGCTGTGATCGACCAGCCACTGCGGGCTATCGAGCCAACCCAGCCGCTCGACTATCGCCGGGTGTATATCGGGATCGGAACTCCACAGCGCAGGGTCACGGGCCCACAGCCTCGATACCGGACTTTGTGGGGAATGGGTCACGTTGGCTTGGTCGGACAGGCCGGGTCAGGACGCAACTCGGCCTGCCCCCGCTGACGAGGCAAACATCAAAACTCAGGCTACCAGAGGGCCTGCCGAACGTACCGCTTCGGGAACGTCGTCTGCGTACTTTCTGAAGTTCTCCTGGAACAGACCCGCCAGCTTGTTCGCCTGGGCATCGTAAGCAGCAGCATCCGGCCAGGTCGAACGCGGATTGAGAACCTCGGCGGGTACGCCGGGACACTCAACGGGTACCGCAAGCCCAAACACCGGGTCTGTGGCGGTCTGCACATGATCCAACTTGCCATCGAGTGCCGCGTTGACAATGGCACGAGTGTGATTGATGGCCATTCGTTTGCCCACACCATAGGCCCCGCCAGTCCATCCGGTATTGATAAACCAGACCTTGACGTCGTGCTTCTCGATGTTCGCCCCCAACAATTGGGCATACTGGCGCGGATGCAGGGGCAAAAAAGGCCCGCCGAAGCACGGACTGAAGGTCGGCGAGGGCTCGGTTACGCCTTTTTCGGTGCCAGCAACCTTGGCCGTGTAGCCGTTAATAAAGTGATACATTGCCTGTTCCGGCGTCAGACGAGCCACCGGGGGCAGCACACCGAAGGCATCGCAGGTCAGGAAAATAATGTTGTTTGGCTGCCCACCACAGCCCGTTAGTGTGGCGTTTGGAATCTGTGAGATCGGGTAAGACGCGCGGGTATTCTCAGTCAAGGAACTGTCATCCAGATCCACCGTGCGGGTTTCGCTATCCAGCACCACGTTCTCGAGAATGGTGCCAAAAGTACGGGTCGTCTGGTAGATCTCCGGCTCTTGCTCGGGTGAAAGATTGATCACCTTGGCATAGCAACCCCCCTCAAAATTGAAGATCCCGTTCTCGCTCCAGCCATGCTCATCATCACCAATCAGCGTGCGCGCTGCATCGGCAGAAAGCGTGGTCTTGCCGGTACCCGAAAGCCCGAAGAACACCGCGGTATTGTCATCGGCACCGATATTGGACGAGGCGTGCATGGACAGGACACCCTGGCGCGGCAACAGGTAGTTCATCACACTGAAGATCGACTTCTTGGTTTCACCGGCATAACTGGTGCCACCAATGATGACCAGTTTGCGAGAGAAGTTGACGACAATGAAGGTGGGAGAATTGGTGCCGTCCACTTCGGGGTCGGCACTGAATCCCGGTGCGTTAATGACCGTAAAACCGGGCTCATGACTGGCCTGCTCAGCGTCACTGCCGGCAATAAACATGTTGCGGGCAAAAGCACTGTGCCAGGCCAGTTCATTGATGATGCGTACCGCCAAGCGCCGTTCGGGGTCCGCACCGGCAAAGCAATCCTGTACATACAGCTCGCGGCCCTCGAGGTAATCGGCCATCCGTGCAAACAGTGCCTCGAAGCGTGCCGGTTCATACGGTACGTTGACCTTGCCCCACCAGATCTCGTTCTCGGTGTTCTCGTCGCGTACCACAAACTTGTCATTGGCGGAGCGGCCTGTGTGCTGGCCAGTCTCTACCACTAGTGGGCCGTGGCTGGAGAGCACACCTTCACCTTTGCGGATGGCGTGCTCAATCAGCACTGCTTGGGACAGATTCCAGTGGACCGCGCCCAGATTGCGCAGGCCATGGTTTTCAAGGCCGTAGGGGCTGTGGGGTTTGCCGTCGGTCATGCTTTCTCCTTTAGCTGCAAACACTCTATTACAAAACTGGTTGTTATTCGGGTTGTCTCGATCACGCAGGTGCCGATAGGCTCTGGCGCAACGGGCGATTGATCCGCTGGTAACACCGCCACGGGATGACAGACCGGGCAGTGCCGGACCAAGAGCCGGGCGGTGCGAGAACGGTAAGATGCGGTTTTATGCAACGGGGCGGCGCTTGGCCGATCGAATCAACTCTCAAGCGGGCAAGTATATCAACTCTCCTTGTTTTCGGGAGAAACCCAGCCTTCCGGGCTGTCGCCGCCGTCACCAAAAAGAAAGGCTTCCATCTGCTGTTCGAGGTAGGCCCGGTGCTCCGGGTTAATCGGGCTCAGCCGTTTCTCATTCATCAACATCGTCTGGCGCGCCAGCCACTGCTGCCAGCCCTCAACCGATACCTGCTGCACTATCCGCTCGCCAAGGTCGCCCGGCCACGGCGCTGTCTGAAGAGCCGGGGCTTGCCGGCCCAGAACCACACAATCCACCATTTTGCTCATAAAACGCTGTCCAGTTGTTTTAGCAATCGCTTTACCGGAGTTGCCAGACCGCGCCGAGGCGCGACTCCGGGTGCTATCCAGTCAAGGCTGTCGCTGCCTATTCTAGCGCCGGCCGAGCGACTGATCCGCAACAACTTTGGATGGATCGTCAATGTGAAATGGGTAAAGCCATGGCGTATGGGAGGAAGGGGTGCCAGTGGTCGGGAAGCGACACCAAATACCTCGCGACACCGGGCCCCTGGGTCGACACCCATCGGGCACTCGGGAAAACTCCACAGGCCACCCCATATGCCTTTGGCTGGGCGGCGCTCAAGCAGCACCCGGCCGGCCGGGTCAATCAGAATCAGCATGATGACCTGTCGTGCCGGGCGGGCGCGCCGGGGCCGGCGGGGGGGTAAACGTTCGGGCGCACCCGAGGCGTGCCCCTCGCAACCCCCGGCCAACGGGCACTTCGCGCAGCGAGGACGCACACGGGTGCAAAGCAGTGCACCCAGATCCATCATGGCCTGGTTGAAATCCGCTGCACGGACACCCGTTTTGGGCAATACCGCGTTCAGCTGATCCCAGAGCGCTTCCTGAGTTGCGACCTGTCCCGGATCGCCCTGAATCGCAAAATAACGCGCGAGTACGCGACGTACGTTGCCATCGAGCACGGGGTGGCGTCTGTGGTAGGCAAAACTGAGAATGGCACCTGCACTAGAGCGGCCGACCCCCGGTAGTGCGATCACGGCCTCGAATGTATCCGGGAAAACCCCGCCATGATCATGCTGTATCACCCTGGCAGCCTGGTGCAGGTTACGGGCGCGCGCGTAATACCCCAGTCCTGTCCAGTGATCGAGTACCGCGTCTATCGGGGCGCGAGCCAGGCGGGCAATATCGGGGAAGCGCAAGATAAAACGCTCGTAGTAGGGAATGACCGTAGCCACCTGGGTCTGCTGCAACATGATCTCAGAAACCCAGATGCGGTAAGGATCATGGTCACGCTGCCAGGGCAAGCCATGACGCCCATGGGCGCGGTACCAACGCAGTACAGCGCGGCTGAAGCCAAAGACACGGGTATTCATTGACGAGAAACTTGTGGCATGCAAGAACGCTGAACAATCGTTGCCCTGAACAGTGCGAGTGTACGTGGGTGCAACCGGATCGCCGCTGTGCCCGGATATAATGATCTCGTCATGCGATGGTTTGTCTGCCTGCTGTTCGCCCTGGGTCCGGTCACGGTGACGGTCGGTGATGTGCTGCGTGGTCATGCCATTGCAATGTTTGACAACGAAATCCCTCGCTACCCGGAAGGCTTCACCCATTTTGATTACGTCAACCCCGACGCACCCAAGGGCGGCACCTTGCGCCTTGCATCCCAGGGAACCTATGACAGTTTCCACCCGTTCATTCCTAAAGGCAACGCCGTCAGTACCGGATCAGTGGAAACGCTGCTGATCACGAGCGCTGACGAGCCTTTTACCGGCTATGGCCTGATTGCCAGCACCATCGAATGGCCCCCCGACCGCGCCTGGGTAATCTTTCACCTGCGCCCACAAGCCCGTTGGCACGATGGCACACCCATCACCGCCGATGATGTTGTCTGGTCCTTCGAAACGCTGGTCCGCCAGGGAAACCCCCAATACCGTTTCTACTACAGCGCGGTGAGTACCGTCGAGGCGCTGGACACGCACCGTGTTCGTTTCAATTTCAAGGAATCGGGCAACCGCGAGCTGCCGCTGATTGTCGGCCAGTTGCCCATCCTGCCCAAACACTACTGGGCCAGCCGCGACTTTGGCGCCACCACTTTGGAGCCGCCGCTCGGCAGTGGGCCTTACCGCATCAAACAGTTCGAGGCCGGACGCTACACCGTACAGGAGCGCGTCATCGACTATTGGGGCAGTGATCTTCCCGTGCGCCGTGGACTGGATAACTTTGATCTCATCCGTACCAATTTTTTCCGGGACGCTACCCCGATTCGCCTGGCAATCAAGGCCGGAGACATCGACTTTCGGGCCGAGAACCAGGCCAAAGCCTGGGCTGAAGATTACAAAGTGCCGGCGGTTGAAAAAGGCTGGCTGAAAAAAGAACTGATGCCACACCGCATGCCCACCGGCATGCAAGCCTTTGTGATGAATGCCCGGCGGGCCCGGTTCGCTGATGTCCGGGTGCGCGAAGCGTTGGGATTGGCGTTTGATTTCGAGTGGACCAATCGCAACCTGTTCAACGGCCAGTACACCCGTACTGCCAGTTTTTTCTCCAACTCTGATCTGGCTTCAAGCGGTGTAGCCAGTGGCCAAGAACTGGCAATTCTGGAACGCTTTCGCGCCCAGGTGCCCGCTGGTGTCTTCGGCGAAGCCTATTTGCCCTCTGTCACGGATGGCAGCGGCTGGTCCCGTGCCAACCTGCGCCGGGCAACCGCGCTGCTGCAAGAGGCCGGCTGGGTCGTCAAAGACCTCAAGCTCGTCAACGGGACAAGCGGTGAGCCTTTTCGCTTTGAGATCCTGCTGGTGAGTCCGGCCTTTGAGCGGGTGGCGCTGCCCTATATCCGCAACCTCAAGCGCCTCGGGATCGAGACAAAGATCCGTCTGGTGGATGAAAGCCAATACATTAACCGGTTTCGCCAGTTTGACTTTGACATGATCGTGTGGGTCTGGGGCCAAAGCGAAACACCCGGCAACGAACAACAAGAGTATTGGAGCCAACAGGCGGCGCAGACCCAGGGCAGTCGCAACCTCGCCGGCATCGCAGACCCAGTGGTAGACGAACTGATCGAACTGATACTGCAATCGGAATCACGCCAGCAGCTCAACCAGCGCACCCGGGCACTTGACCGGGTGTTACTGTGGGGGCACTACGTGGTGCCGCACTGGCATATCCGTGCAGACCGGGTACTGTACTGGGACAAGTTCGGCCGCCCGGCAGAGCCGGTGCGCACCGGGGTCATGACCAGTCGCTGGTGGTTTGATGAAGCCCGCGCGCAGGCATTGCAACGGGCGCGCCAGTAGGCCTGTGGCGTAGTCGCACGCAACTTCCTGGTCCCGACACAAGACCGCCTATGACAGCCTACATCATCCGTCGTCTGTTGCTGATTATTCCCACGCTTTTTGCGATTATGGTGATCAATTTTGCGATCATCCAGGTGGCCCCTGGCGGGCCGGTCGAACAGATCATTTCGCAATTAACCGGTGTGGGCTCGGATATCACTGAGCGAGTCACACGTACGGGTGCCAGCGAGACCCTGTCAAGCGCCTCTGCCGGCCAGTCACTCAGCAGCAAGTACCGCGGCGCACAGGGGCTGGACCCTGACTTTATCCGCGAACTGGAAGTGCGCTTTGGCTTTGACCAGCCCCTGCATACCCGCTTCATCACCATGATGAAGCGCTACCTGGTATTCGACTTCGGTGAGAGTTTCTATCGGGATCGTGCGGTGGTAGACCTGGTGCTGGACAAGATGCCGGTATCAATCTCATTGGGGATATGGACCACGCTGCTGGTCTACCTGATCTCAATTCCACTGGGTATTGCCAAGGCAGTGCGCGATGGCAGCCGATTTGACGTTGCAACCAGTCTGGTGATCGTGATCGGCACCGCGACCCCGAGCTTTTTGTTTGCCGTGTTCCTGCTGGTGCTCTTTGCCGGGGGCAGCTACCTCGACTGGTTTCCGCTCGCGGGGCTGACTTCGGAGAACTGGGAAGTGCTCTCCTGGCCTGCGCGTATTACGGACTACTTCTGGCATATCACGCTGCCGGTGGTGGCGATGACGATCGGCGGTTTTGCCACCCTCACCATGCTGACCAAGAACTCCTTCCTCGACCAGATCAACCAGCAGTACGTACTGACAGCTCGGGCCAAGGGGTTGACCGAGGGCCGCGTGCTCTATGGCCACGTGTTCCGCAATGCCATGCTGATCGTGATCGCCGGCTTTCCCAGTGCATTTATCAGTATCCTGTTCACCGGCTCGTTGTTAATCGAGATTATTTTTTCGCTGGACGGTCTGGGCCTGCTCGGTTTTGAGGCCGCATTCGCCCGTGATTACCCGGTAATGTTCGGCACGCTGTTCTTCTTCTCTTTGTTGGGCCTGCTGATGAGCCTGGTCGGTGACCTCATGTACACCGTGATTGATCCGCGGATTGATTTCGATAGCCGGGAGGGCTAAGTGAAGGCAGAGCGTTTCAGCCCGTTGACCCGGCGGCGGCTGCATAACTTTCGCGCCAACCGGCGCGGCTGGTGGTCATTGTGGATTTTCCTGGTTCTGTTCACGGTCTCGCTTTTTGCCGAGTTCGTCGCCAACGACAAGCCCTTTATCGTGGTCTACGATGGCGAGATCTACGCCCCGATCTTTAAAGCTTATCCGGAAACCGCCTTCGGCGGCGACTTTCTGACCGAAGCCGATTACCGTAATCCCTATCTTGCCGAGCTGATCAATGCGCAGGGCTGGATGTTGTGGCCGCCCATTCGCTATCACCATCAGACTGTCGCCTGGGACCTGCCGGTACCGGCACCTGCCCCCCCGGATCTTCAGCACTGGCTCGGCACCGATGATCAGGCCCGCGATGTGCTGGCGCGCGCGATCTATGGGTTTCGTATCTCGGTGCTGTTTGGCTTTGCACTGACCATAATCAGCGCCATCATCGGCGTTGCCGCTGGTGCCGTGCAGGGTTACTTCGGTGGTTGGACCGACCTGCTGGCGCAGCGCTTTATCGAGGTCTGGTCAGGACTGCCCACGCTGTACCTGTTGATCATTCTTGCGAGCGTGGTCGAACCCAATTTCTGGTGGCTGCTGGGCCTGCTGCTGCTGTTCTCGTGGATGGGCTTTGTGGGTGTGGTGCGGGCCGAGTTTCTGCGGGCGCGTAATTTCGAATACGTGCGTGCGGCCCAGGCACTGGGGGTGAGCAGCCTGGTCATTATGTTCCGCCATGTGCTGCCCAACGCCATGGTGGCCACTATTACTTTTGTACCCTTTACCCTGGCCGGCTCCGTTACGGTGCTCACCTCGCTCGATTTTCTCGGCATCGGCCTGCCACCAGGCTCGGCCTCACTGGGTGAACTGCTGGCACAGGGCAAGGCTAACCTGCAGGCCCCATGGCTGGGACTCACCGGGTTTTTTGTGATCGGCGCCATGCTGAGCCTGCTGATCTTTGTCGGTGAAGCGGTGCGCGATGCCTTTGACCCCCGCAAGACGGTGGACTCATGATGGCAGAAAACACCCGCTCGAGCGCACCGTTGCTTAAGATCGACCAGCTGTCGGTACGCTTTTCCATGCCCAGCGGGGTAATCGACGCGGTACGTGATGTCTCTTTGCAGGTGAGTCGTGGCGAGAGTGTTGCGCTCGTAGGCGAGTCCGGCTCTGGCAAGTCGGTCACTGCGCTGTCCGTGCTGGGGCTGCTGCCCTACCCCCGCGCCAGCCACCCGCGCGGCAGTATTCGCTTTCGTGGTGACGAGCTACTGGGTGCAGATACCCAGACACTGCACCGCGTCCGCGGTGATCGGATTGGCATGATCTTCCAGGAGCCCATGCTCTCACTGAATCCGCTACATATGGTGGAAAAACAGATCTGCGAAACCCTGATACTGCACAAAGGGATGAGTAATGACCTGGCCCGACAACGCGCCCTTGAACTGCTGGAACTGGTCTGTATCCGTGACCCCAAACGCCAACTCAAAGCCTGGCCCCACCAGCTGTCGGGCGGCCAGCGCCAACGGGTCATGATTGCGATGGCGCTGGCCAACGAGCCCGACCTGCTGATTGCCGACGAACCCACGACCGCGGTTGATGTCACCACCCAGGCACAGATACTGGCGCTGCTGAGTGACCTGCGTCGTAACCTGGGTATGGCCGTATTACTGATCACCCATGACCTGGGAGTGGTCAAGAAAGTCTGCGAGCGGGTTTACGTAATGCAAAGTGGCTGCATTGTTGAACACGGTGCCCGTCGGGAGATCTTCGAGAAGCCGGCACATGCCTATACCCGTGAGCTGATCGGCGCCGAACCGCAAGGCAAGCGACAACACCGGGATAAGGCCGGCGAGACGGTTATGCAGGCAAAACAGTTGCGGGTCTGGTTTCCGGTGCGGCGCGGCGTGCTGCGCCGCACGGTGGATCATGTCCGGGCAGTGGACGACATCAGCCTGTCGCTGTACCGCGGCCGCACCCTCGGCGTGGTCGGCGAAAGCGGCTCGGGTAAGACCACGCTGGCGTTAGCGCTGCTGCGGCTGATACGCAGCCGAGGCGAGATTATCTTTAAGAACCAGCGCATCGACAACCTGGCAAGTCGAGCTCTGCAGGCGCTGCGACGCGAACTGCAGGTCGTATTCCAGGACCCCTATGGCAGTCTCAGTCCCCGGCTGACGGTCAATCAGATCATTGCCGAGGGTCTGGTGGCGCATGACATCGGCGACGAGAACAGCCGCGAAGCCCAAGTGATCCGCGCCCTGCATGAGGTCGGCCTTGATCCGGACACTCAGCACCGTTACCCACACGAGTTTTCAGGGGGTCAGCGTCAACGGATCGCACTGGCGCGCGCTATTATCATGAAACCCGCCGTGATCATGCTTGATGAGCCGACCTCTGCCCTGGATCGGGCAGTGCAGGCACAGATGATTGATCTGCTGCTGCGCCTGCAGGCCGATCACGGGCTGGCATATCTTTTTATCAGCCACGACCTCAAAGTGGTACGTGCGCTGGCCGATGACATCATCGTCATGCGCGCGGGCAAGGTAGTTGAACAAGGAAGTGCTGACAGCGTGTTCCACCGACCGGCAAGCGACTACACCCGCGCATTGATTGCGGCAGCGATGGACCTTGAGGTCTGGAATGAATCCGCAGTCGCGCAATAGGCCATTGGCAGTCAGGATACGGGAATCGGTTCGATCATTGCGGTAAGCCTTTTGCCGCATGCCAGCCATCGATAATCGCGCGCAGGCGCGCCAGCCCATCAGTCAGCGCGGCTGGGCCAGGCTGGAGAATCTCGGCAGATTTAATCTCGAACAGCGCGCCACAACGCACAGCCGGAACACTTTCCCAACCCATACGGGCGGCAACTTTCTCCGGGCGAAACTTCTTGCCGCACCACGAGCCAATGATGATGTCTGGCTGGCGGCGCACCACCTCCAACGGGTCGGCGATGATACGGCCCTTACCCTCGGGGCATTGCGCAAGTTCGGGAAAGATATCTTCACCGCCGGCAAATCCAATCAACTCGGAAACCCAGCGAATCGCTGAAATCTGCGGTTCATCCCACTCCTCGAAATACACCCGCGGTAGCGGTGTGCGAACCTGTGAACGTGCCCGAGTCAAGCGCCGCTGACAATCACAAGCCAGCGCCTCGGCACGGTCAGGGGCGCCCACCATCGCCCCCAGGGTGCGTATCATGCCGAGAATGCCGTCAACCGAACGGTGGTTGAATACCATCACCGTCACCCCAGCCCTTATCAGGTCAGCGGCGATATCAGCCTGCAGATCCGAAAAACCCAGAACCAGGTCCGGTGAGAGTGCCAGAATCTTTTCTATCTTGGCGCTGGTAAAAGCGCTGACCCGGGGTTTTTCCTTGCGCGCCTGCGGTGGGCGTACGGTAAAACCTGAAATGCCTACGATGCGTTTTGCCTCACCGATGAGATAGAGCGTTTCAGTGGTTTCCTCGGTCAGACAAACGATGCGCTCTGGCAGAGAGGCGTTCATATTGTACGATCATAGCCGGGAAGTGAATATCGGATCAGGGACTTTTCTCCCAAGCCATCTCAGGTTCGCCCTGGCGTCCCAAATCAGTTAAGGTGTGGGCGATCAGAGCCACCGGGAACGTGCCATGACCGAGCAACCCAGCGGTAGCGTCAGTGTTACGGCCTTGCGCCAGGTGCGGATACTGTCTTCGCTCAACGATGAGCAGCTTGCGCACCTGGCCGGCCATTGCACGTGGTCGCGCTACGACGGCGCAACTGAAGTGCTAATCCAAAACACACCTTGCGATCAGGTTTACTTTGTTTGCAATGGGCGGGTCAGTGCCAAAACATTCTCCGCTGCGGGCAAGGAAATCACTTTTGCTGAACTTGCCAGTGGAGATGTCTTTGGCGAGTTGTCTGCTCTGGACGGCCAACTCCGTTCCAGTTTCGTGGTCACAGTTGAAGAGAGTCTGCTTGCCTCACTAAGTGCGCAAGCGTTCAATGCTTTCCTCGATAAGCATCCGCAGGTGATGCGCTCACTGATGATCGAACTGGCTTTACGGCTCCGCCAAGCTGATGAGAAAGTGTTTGAATTCAGCACGCTAAGCTCGGGCAACCGTATCCATGCTGAACTGCTGCGCCTGGCCAGAGCACATCGTGACGGTGACAACAGCGCGCTGATTACGCCTGCACCGACCCACGCCGATCTTGCCAGCCGTACCAACACAACCCGTGAAAGCGTAACCCGCGCGCTAAACCGGTTGAAAAAAGATGGCCTGATCGACACAAGCCGCCAGTGCCTCACCGTGTACGACATCAACGCCCTGGCCATACTCTCCCAGGAACCTGTCGAAGACTGAAACGGCCAGTTGCGAAGGGCTGGGCGAAACCGGCATCCAGGTCAGGTGCTAAAATCCTTAGTCAGTGTTTGTGCTCGCAAAAGCGGCAACCGATTGCCAAACCGCTAAACAAACGACCGCTTTGTTGCGCCGTGTCCGATATTTTGTGCATCGGCCTGTGCGCGCTGGTGCAATCGGTCGGCAGAATCAAAGCTGTATCTTATGAGCACACCCTTTTCACGTCGCGAATTTCTTGGATATCTTGCACTGGTCGGTGCAGGCGTTGGCGCCAATGCGCTGGCTATGCGTGGTATGCGCATACCACTGGCGTTGGAGCCTCGCCGCGCCCCGCACGTAGCACGCCACCCGGATAGGGGTTTCGCTGTCCATGGCAACGACGCCTTCCCTTTGGCTATTCATGAAGATGCTTTGGCATGGCGTGCATTTGCCCCGGAACCGGTGCTGCGCATTGAAGGAGATTTCAAAGTAACGCTGGATAATGTTCACCCACTGGCGGCACTGGACGTCTCGGGTAGCGGCATTATCAGCGAAGAAAAAGTGACAGGCCTGATGCGTGCAGTCACTGGCAATAGTGCCAAGGGGGCTTTGACCTTGCGCTGGCGCGTGCCGTTCGCTCAAAGCTACCGCTTTGCCGCGATCGGCGACACCGGTGGCGACCGCGAACTCGCCTGGGCGCTGCAACGGGCAAAGCAGCTGGGCGCACAGTTTCTGCTTCACCTGGGCGACCTCTATTACCAGCCGAATGATGACCTGAATGTCGCCCGCACGCTGTCCAGTGCGCCACTGCCCACTTACGCGACGATCGGCAACCATGATCTGCCACAAAACTTCGATGTTGAATTGAGTAACTGGTTTGAAACTGGTGTTGGCCCGCGAAATGCCAGTTTCAGCCTGGGGGGCGTCCAGTTTATTAATCTCGATACGGCCGCAGACACCATTCCCTGGTCAGGTGGCGCCCGCGGCACCCTGCTACGCCAGATTCCGCCGCTGCAAAATAACCCGGGCATCCGGGACTACGTGGTCTTTACCCACCGACCGGTTACCGACCTTCGCCAAAACAACGGCCAACCGACGGATCACAATATCAAAAACTGGGGTGAAAACGCGTGGCTGCATGGTGAACTCTTGGGTCGCGGGGTCGGTGCAGTAATCAACGGCCATATCCATAGTTCCCTGGAAGAAGACGACCGCGGCCTGCGCACCTATATCGCCGGAGAAGGCCTGGCTCATCTGGACATCGTGGCAAGCCAGGGCGCCATCGGCTGGTTCGATACTCCGGGTAACCGTGTCGCCCAGATACTCATCGGCGAAGTCATTCCCCAAGCGCCGGTTCGTTACCATTGGGATGCCCTGGCCATGCCGCTGAGCGTGCATTGCAGCCAGCGCCTTAGAGAAGATATGGCAAAAATCCCAGGCCATTTCGACGAACTGCTGGTGCACCTGGAAACCGCCTGCAACAGCAGTTCCTGACCAACCCGAAGTCGACCGCGTGACAGCAACAACTCCCAGCAGGTCTGCAGAGACTGTCGCATCCATGTTTGAGCAAATCGATTCGGGCCATCGTCATCCTTCACGCCGTTCCAGCATCTACGCCAGTCAGATAGTCAGCACCTCGCAGCCACTGGCTGCACAAGCCGGCCTTGACATACTCCGGGTCGGAGGCAACGCTGTTGATGCCGCTATCGCCACGGCTATCTGCCTGACGGTGGTCGAGCCAACCATGAACAGTATCGGCGGCGATGCATTCGCCATCATTGGCGATAACAACGGCCTGTATGGCTTCAATGGCTGTGGCCGCTCACCCGCCGGATGGAGTCCAGAGTACTTCGCCGGCCACGACAGCCTCCCGGAGCACGGCTGGGACAGCGTTACCGTACCCGGTGCTGTAGATGCATGGGTACAGGTCTGGAAACGCTTTGGCACCGTACCCTTTGAACAATTATTTGAAAGCGCTATCGCTTATGCCCGTGACAGTTACCCCGTCTCCCCGGTGATTTCTCAGGATTGGCACCGAGATGTCGAGGTCTTCGGTCACCTGGACGGGTTTAAGCAGACTTTTACAATTGAAGGGCGCGCACCACGGGCGGGTGAGCGCTTTCGCTGCGAGGCCATGGCCGAAACCTTAAACGAAATCGCGCAATCAGCTGGAGAAAGCTTTTACCGTGGCACACTGGCCCGGCAGATTACAGCGGATTGTGATCGCCATGGCGGCGTGATGAGCGCTGATGACCTCGCGAGTCACGAGGGTTTCTGGACCGACTGTCTGTCACAAAACTTTGCCGGGCTGAGCGTGCACGAGATTCCACCCAATGGCCAGGGCATCGTCACACTGATTGCGCTGGGCATCCTCGAGCATCTTGATATCGCACGCTACGATGCCTTTTCCGCGAATAGCGTGCACCTGCAAATCGAAGCGATCAAGACAGGCTTTACGATAGCACACCAGCATGTCGCGGACCCCAGCGCCATGACCACATCCGCCGAGGCCTTGCTTGACGCGGACTTTCTGGCGGGATGTGCTGCCCAGATCGAACTGGAACGAGCCGGCAAGCCGCAGGTCAAACTGAGTCCTGATCAAGGCACAGTCTACCTCGCGACGGCCGATACATCCGGCATGATGGTGTCGTGGATTCAATCGCACTACTCCGGTTTCGGTTCGGGCATGGTGGTGCCCGGCACCGGCATCACCATGCAAAACCGCGGCGCCGGGTTTGTCCTGGAAGATGGTCACCCCAACCAGGTGGATGGTTACAAACGGCCTTATCACACCATAATCCCCGCTCTCGCCACTCGTGACGGAAAACCGCACATGGCCTTCGGGGTCATGGGGGCACACCACCAACCGCAAGGACAAGTGCAGGTGCTGACCCACCTGGTGCACCATGGCCTATCGCCGCAACAGGCGCTGGACGCTCCACGCTGGCATGTGCACGAAGACTTCACCATCACCTTAGAGAGCGGTCTTGCCGATCTTTCCTCAGCCCTGGTCGAACGCGGCCATACCCTGATCGATCAGAATCAGCCAGGTCTTTTCGGTGGGGGCCAGGTGATACTGCGCACTAATACCGCTTACGTGGCCGGCTCAGACCCGCGCAAGGATGGCCAGGCCGTCGGCTGCTGACTGCGCAAAAGACTCATGGGTTATCACCAGCGCCAGCAGCACCTGGCCCAGACACTACGCAATAACGCTGGCCGGGGCATACGTCTGGGCAAACAGACCTCCAATCTTTTCCGTAACCGCAGCACACAGGACCAGCTGCTGGATGTCCGCGAATTCAACCACGTCCTCGCAATCGACCCCGATACCCACGTTATCGAAACCGAAGGCATGGTGACTTACGAGGCGCTGGTCGATGCCAGCCTGCGCCAGGGCCTGATGCCCGCGGTGGTACCACAACTCAAATCCATCACCATTGGTGGTGCGGTCGGTGGGATAGGCATTGAATCCTCGTCGTTTCGCTACGGCCTGCCGCATGAAACGGTGCTGGAAATGGATATATTGCTCGGCAGCGGCGAGGTCATCTGTTGTACACCCAACAACGAGCACCGCGACCTGTTTTTTGGTCTTGCCAACTCCTACGGGACGCTGGGGTACATCCTGCGCCTGAAGATCCAGGGCATACCGGTCAAGCCCTACGTGCGAGTGACCCACGTACGCTGTGCTGACTCACAGGAATTTTTCGACCGCGTTAACAAGGCCTGCCAGGGGTCATTCGATTTTGTCGACGGCGTGGTCTTCGCTCCCGGGGAACATTACCTCGTGCTGGGTGAGTTTGCCGATGACGCGCCCTACACCAGTGATTACAGCTACCTGCAGATTTTCTACCGCTCAATTCGGGCGCGTAGTGAAGACTACCTCAGCGTGCGCGATTACCTGTGGCGCTGGGACACCGACTGGTTCTGGTGTTCGAAAAACTTCTATGCGCAGAACGGCTTGATCCGCCGACTGCTCGGGCGCAAACGGTTGAACTCGATCACCTACCAGAGGGTCATGCGCTGGAACAGCCGGGCTGGCCTGACCCGCCGCCTTGGAACACTGACCCGCCGGCATCGCGAGGCGGTCATACAGGATGTAGACATCCCGCTGGAAAACGCGGCGGCGTTTTTGTCGTTTTTTCAGCGTGAGATCGGAATACGCCCCATCTGGATCTGCCCGGCACGCCACGATGGCAGGCATGGCCACTACCCGCTCTTTCCGATGCGTGACGACACGCTGTATATTAATTTTGGCTTCTGGGACGCGGTGCGCACCGACCCGATGCATCCACAGGGTCACTTCAACCGCATGATCGAAGAAAAAGTAACTGACCTGGGCGGCATCAAATCGCTTTATTCCGAGAGCTTCTATCCGGAGAAGGAATTCTGGGAGCTCTACGGTGGCAATACCTGCCGTCTACTCAAGGATCGCTACGACCCAGATCACGCGCTCAAGGACCTCTACCAGAAATGTGTGTTGCGCCAGTAACCAGGGCGCACTTGAAAAAGGGTCCGACAGCAACCACCTGTAACAACGCCTTCCTGTTGTCTCATCCGCACGCTACCCTTGAATTACGCCCTTAGGACCCACCAGCTCAGAAAAACCTACGCTAACGGTGTTACCGCTCTCAAAGGAGTGGATCTTGCCGTTGCGCAGGGTGACTTTTATGCGTTGCTGGGCCCCAATGGGGCCGGCAAGTCGACCGTCATTGGCATCCTGTGCTCGCTGGTGAACAAGACTGCAGGCACTGTGGAAATCTTCGGGGTCGATATAGACCGTGATTTTGCCCGGGCCAAATCCTTTCTCGGTGTGGTACCGCAGGAATTCAATTTCAATATCTTCGAGACGCCACTGCAGATCGTCCGCAACCAGGCCGGTTATTACGGTATCGAACGAAGACGAGCGCTGGCGCAGGCCGAGAAATACCTTGATCTGCTGGGCCTTACCGACAAGCGCAACGAGCGCGCTGGCCAGCTTTCAGGTGGCATGAAGCGTCGGCTTATGATTGCACGGGCACTGGTCCACGAACCACGCCTGTTAATTCTTGACGAGCCTACCGCAGGCGTCGACATCGAGATTCGTCGCTCGATGTGGGATTTTCTGCGGCAGATAAACAGCGCTGGTACCACGATCATCCTAACCACCCATTATCTTGAAGAAGCCGAAAGGCTGTGCCGCAACATCGGCATCATCAACCAGGGTACCCTGGTTGAAAACACTTCCATGCGCACCCTGTTGCGACAATTGAATGTGGAAACCTTTGTGCTCGATCTGGAACAACCACTCGCGGTGGTGCCAGCCTCGCTGGCGCACAACACGCACATGGTGGATCCCACCACGCTGGAGATCGCTATCGATCGAGATGACAACCTGAACCATGTTTACGCCATGCTATCAGCGGCCGATATCAGGGTCCGCAGCATGCGCAACAAAGCCAACCGGCTGGAGCAGTTGTTCATCAGTCTCATCGGCCAGGCACCGGGAAACGGTAAATGAATCCTCTCCAGCAACTGATTGCCTTTGTCACTATCGTAACCAAGGAGATCACCCGCTTTTTGCGCATCTGGCAACAGACGCTGGTGCCACCAGCGATCTCGACCTTGTTGTACTTCGTGATATTCGGCAGTCTGATCGGCAAACGTATTGGTCAAATGGACGGCTTTGACTACATGGATTTTCTGGTGCCGGGCCTGATCCTGATGTCCGTGATCAACGCCAGCTACCAGAATGTGGTGGGCTCTTTTTTCGGCGCAAAGTGGGGCAAATCAATAGAAGAACTGCTGGTCTCACCCACGCCCATCGTCATTATTCTGCTGGCCTACATCACCGGCGGCGTTGCCCGTGGTGCGCTGGTCGGCCTGATTGTGACCGGTGTTTCACTTTTTTTTTCCGACCTGCAGATCCACAGCCTCGCAGTACTGTTCAGCATCGTGATGCTGACCGCAATCCTGTTCTCACTGTGTGGTCTTATGAACGCTATCTTCGCCAAGACGTTCGATGACGTTTCCATCATCCCGACCTTTGTGCTTCTGCCACTGACTTACCTGGGCGGGGTGTTCTACTCGATACATTTGCTCCCGGATTTTTGGCAACAGGTATCGATGGCCAACCCGATTCTCTACATGGTCAACGCCTTTCGATTCGGTTTTTTGGGGATCAGCGATGTAAGCCTGTTCGTCTCTTACGGCATGATTCTCTTTTTTATCGCCTGCCTGTTTATCGCCAGCCTGTACCTGCTGGCCCGAAGCCGGGGGCTACGGGCATGACTGCAGATGCATCTGTGGGTTCCTGGTAACCCGTGGTCCAAAACGCTCCTACTACAGTAGCTACGATGAAGGCCAACGACGAAAAGCTGATCCTCTATACCCGCAACTGGTGTGGCTACTGCACCATGGTCAAACGTGCTATTGCACGCCTTGGACTGACTCTGGAAGAACGCAATATCTGGGATGACCCCCAATGGCAGACCGAGCTGATACAAGCCCGCGGGCGCGCCACGGTGCCGGTGCTGCTTCGACAGTCTGCCGACGGCAAGAGCGAGTGGATGGGTGAGTCGCGCGATATCATTCGGTATCTTTCTCACTATCATGAAACACTAGCGTCCTAACGGTCAACCCTTCGCAACTTCCACGTACACCGGGCACATATGTGCTAGTGCTTCGTTGCCAAAGATCGGCTTCAATTGCAGTCGGTGCGCTGGACCTCATGCTCCTGCGCCGTGGCTGGTACCTGTATGTGGGTTCGGCCTTTGGCCCAGGTGGCCTTCGGGCGCGCCTGGGCCGACACCTGCGCACAACCAAACGCAGGCACTGGCATATCGATACCCTGCTCGATCATTGCCCGATACGCCAGATCTGGTACCGGTGCGCGGGGCGCGAACTGGAGCATCGCTGGGCACAATTACTACTGTCACACGATGGCGTCATCGTCCCGCTTGCAGGATTTGGCGCTTCAGACTGCCTCTGTCGCAGTCATCTCATCTGGGTGCGCTCTGTGGAGAAGGTACAAGAAGCTCGGCAGGCCCTAGGGCCGATCGCTTCACTGTGAGACGAAGCCTGCATATAATCGTCTGCAGTTTGCTCCCAAGTTCGGCCGCCCGGCAGCGCATTTTCTCTCACTTGACTCTCTATTCTTTGACAACGATGAAACGCATTTCTTATTCTTTAGCAAAAACATTGCTTGGCATCATCACCCTTGGCCTTTGTATGAGTGCTGGGGCGCAAAGCCAGGCAAATTCCCCGGCAGACACCATTGAACTCGTTGACGGCTCTGTCATTTCGGGGCAACTCCTGGGGGGCTCTTACGGTCAGATTGTCTTTGAGTCCGACGCCGCGGGGAAACTGTCTATCCCTTTGGAAAAAATTGTCGCAATCAAGTCCCACCAACCCATCGTGCTTAAGCTCTTCGATGATCGGGTGATACGCGCACCCTCGCTGAAACTAAGCCAGGGCCAGTTTGTCGTGATGACCGCCAGCGGCGTGCAGAGTTACACACTGGCGGATATCGACAAGATCAACCCCAAGCCTTGGATGCTCGGCCAAGGCTACGGCTGGACCGGTAACCTGACCCTGGCGTGGGAAGTGCAATCAGGCAATACCAATAAAAGCGAGTTGGACTATGCTCTGGAATCAGTCTGGGAAGGGCTGACTACCCGCTACACGCTGCGCGCCAGCGGCGAACTGGATTCTGTCCAGCCTCGCACGTCCGATAAGATAACAACGTCGGATGACTACACTATCATCGGCAAATCTGATCGCTTTCTTGCCAACAACGCCTACACGGGAGTTCACTTTTTCGTTGAGGCCGACGAATTTGCACATCTGAAGCACCGCCTTATGTTCGGTGGTTATTACGGAAAACAGTGGCGCTTCGCACCCAAATTCAGTTTTTCAACGGAGCCGGGGCTGGCATATGTGTCGGATGATCGTACCGAGCTGAAGACGGAACAGTATTTTGGATTCAGCTGGTACCTCGATATGAAGAGCAATGTTCTCGGTCAGGGCACGCAAAGCTACTTAAATCAATTTGGAGTTTGGAATCTTGAAAACAATACCGACGTTATGGTTCACACCAGAATTGGTATCACGGTTCCCCTGCTTTCGAAAATAGCCCTTAACGCAGAAGTAAAACTGGAGTATGACTCCGGGGCTCCTGCCGACATTGAAGCACTCGATCAGACTTTCAAATTTGGCCTGGGGTATCGCTGGTAGTTAATCTGAAGCGCAGTTGCCAACCATTCCCCCAGATCCTGCCCGTTCACTCGTCATGTCTGCGCTGGTGACATCCGCTGACGCGGATCACGAGCCCGCCTATCCCGCTAATCAGTCACCGTGCCCTAAATAACGTTTGCGCCACGCCAGGGCCTGGGTGCCGACTACAACGACACGCCTTTCAAGTGTATTAAACTAAGGCCTGTTGAGCAGACCGCACACAGATGCTTCTGACTAGCACACCATAGCGTAACCTAATGTATTGCCCCAACGGTGATTCGGCGGCGCAATATCCCATCACAATAACCGAGGAAGACTCACACAATGTCAGACACCATCAAGTTCCTGCTGGACGAAGAAGATATCCCCAAGTCATGGTACAACATCGTCTCTGACCTGCCCGTGCCACCACCACCGGTGCTGCATCCGGGTACCGGCCAGCCGGTGGGACCGGACGATCTGGCACCACTTTTCTCCATGGCCGCGATCATGCAGGAGGTCAGCGGCGAGCGGACTATTGATATTCCCGATCCGGTGCGTGACATCTACCGCCAGTGGCGGCCCAGTCCCCTGTTCCGG
>JBBWVW010000119.1:0-5064 GCA_050256425.1 Arenicellales bacterium
TTAAAGCTTCCCACTCCATCCCGGAAACAGAAACTTGATTACGCTCTCAAGCTCCGGTTCGTAATAGCGAAAGGTTCCTGTCTCAAACCCTATTTCGCCTCGTCGCGTTTCTTTCGGATGGTTTCTCGGAGTGCCTCGGTCTCTTTGAGTTCGTCCGTCCGCATGCTGATATAGCCGGCTTTTTGGTTCACCGCCAGGTAGACTTCCTCGGCGTCGACATAGGCGGCCTTGAGGTCGCCCATCGCCAGATAGACCTTGGCTCGGCTGCGTAGGTGCGGGATGGAGATCTTTTTGGGCTTCCAGTTTCTAGGTGCGTCCGGCGGGCGCAGCTGCTCAACGGGTGCATGGGCGAAGGCCAGCCGCTTGGCCTCGTCCAGATCGCCGCGGGTCAGCGCCTCATCGACCATCTTTTCGTCGTGTAGCTCTATTACATTCTGGATTACGTTGGCCTTCATAAATCTCATGGTCAGGCCGGACAACGCCAGCGCGATGCTTCCATCAGGGCGAAGGAGCACTAGATTAGGCTTTTTCTGATGGGCCAGTTTGTCTTCCCCATCTTCCACAATCATACCGAGCTTTTGTACGACCGGGTTTTGCATCCCGCCGGGCACGAGCAACGTGGGGAAAGTGCCGGGACTTTTTTTTGCATCCCTTACTTTGCGCACCACTTCCGCATCGTCGTTTAGCACTGCGGTCAACAGATTGATGTTATCAACGGGCCGCTCCTCGGCAAATTTTCCATACCGGGAGAGATAGCTGTTTCCTTCCGCACTCGATACAAAGGAAATTACCGTCCACTTGTCCTCGTCCTTTTTGGGGAATCGGACAGTATCGCCATCGAGCGTTTTCAGCTCGATTTGCAGCGTGCGGTTCGCATCTTCCGGCTCACCAATCGCAAGGAAATGACCCTGGCGTCGGCCGTAAGTCCAGCCCGCGACGAACGGCGGATGATACATCCAGTAACGGTGGTAGCGGTCCAGGAAAAAAGCGGTCGCCGTCCACATCGCGGGGTGTTCGGCGTATTCGTCCAGAAAAGCCCGGCGGTAATCTTCGTGAAGCTTTCGATCGGCGACGTCCAGAGCGAGCAGCGCTGCGGCCGCGAGTACCGGCCCGGATGCCTGCTGCCCGTCTGCCTCTGCAAAGCCACGGATCACGGATTCGGGATCGACGTCCGCATTGCGAAGCGACTCCCTTGCCAAACAGAAGCGAGCGATGACGTCGGTGCCGGGCGGATGATCTGCATCCACAACGGCCTGGGCTTCCTCAACGGCGGCGGAAAAATGCTTATACTCCGCTTTGAGTTTCCATAACCCAAGCAGTGCCACGATACGGCGGTTTCGGACGATCCACAGGTCGGGTGCCGACGAATGAGATGAAATCGCTTCCCGGCATAGAGCATCCGCTTTTTCATAGTTCGAGCGCATTTGGTCAAACGACGTGCGGTAGCGGGCAGGCGGATCGATGAAGCACGACTGGATCGCACGAAGCTTGTCCTCGGGGACGGACGCGGCGGTGCGCTTCAACTTTTTTTGATTGGTCGAGTCCCTTGCAGCGACCCCCTTCCACTCCGGCGCCGCGGCAGGGTCGAATGCACCCTGGGGGTCCATCACCAAAAACTCGCCCGCAAATATGGACTGCAGTTGACTGTTGTAGTCCGGCCTCGTCCATTGACGGGCAAGCCAGGATTGCAGGTTACGCTCATATCCCCTGCTGCTACGGCCACTGGTCATGAAGATCGCGGCATATCCGGTTGGGTTGATCGTCACCACCCGAGGATCATAACGGCAATATGCTTTGTAGACCGGGTGGTCGCGCCCGCCTTTCAACTGCAGCGCGGGCCAATCGAGCCCGTGTTCACGAAGAATGCTCTTACCCCCATCGGGAAGATCGTCCAGGTTCATACTGACGAAACGAAATCGGCCCGGGGCGTCTTTCTCGGGATCCGCAACCACATTCTTCCAGGCCTCGGCCAATTCCTTGAGGTCTTCGAGACCGCCATCGTCTTTCGACCAGAAATAGACAGCGGTAGTCGTGCCTAAAAAGTCCATAGGGAACTTCGCAGGCTTACCATCCTCGCATTGGAAGCTACCAATGAACGGCGCGCCGAAAACCTGGCCCGCCAGCTTGTCGCGCTGAAAATTGATCAGGTCTATGTTGCCGGGCAAGCGCTGGGCGATGACTTTCCGCAGGTCATTGACCAGCCTGTTATTGCCGAACTCCAGTGCCATGATCATGGCGATGCGGATCACTTTCGCCTCGACCTCGGTGTCCCGGTAGCGCTCGACCAAGGGGCGGAGTGCGTTGGAACGATCGTGGGAGTCCCCGCCTTGGCGGGCCGACCTGGCCTGCGTCAGCAAGAGGTCGGCGTCGAGGCGTAGCGCCGCATATTCGTTCGGCGCGGCGGCGAGCAGTTCGCAGGTCGCCAGAAAGGCCTTCCGATTCGTACCTGAGTTGTCCAGGCTGACCAGCACCTGCTGGCTGCGGAAGAGGATGCCCAGGACTTCGTAGCGGTTGGGCGCGGCTGGATGCTTTTTGATCAGCGACTCGGCTTCACGGATCACACGCCGAATCGCGAGTTTCTTCCTGGCTGCAGACACGGCCTCACCGGCCTCGGCCCGCTTGGCGTTAAGTGCGACGATTTTGTCGCCGGAGATTGAGCCCGCCAGGTTCTGCCCCATCACCGGCAACGGCCATACACCTGCGCTGGCCAGGACAAGCAAGGCGACAACAATCCGAGAAAGTCTGTTCATGGGAGCAAGCTCTTTCAATGTCACGTCAAGTCGTTGTTTATTTCACCGGTTTGAGCTGGAATTCCTTGATGCTCACGCCGCGGTTCGGCGCTCGGCATGTAAACTGAAGCGTGTTCCTTCCTTCGCGCAACTCGATGATTTCTGGCTCGGTGCGCTGCCAACTCCCCTTGGTGTAAGGGAGCATCATGTTGACGAGCGTTCTCCTGTTGAGTCGGGCAATGACAGGGTACTTCTTCGAGACCGTACAGACATTCAAGGTCAGTTCGTATTTCCCTGCGGCAGGGGCCAAGACCGTATATTTCAGAAGTTCGGGGCGGTTGCCCATTCGTTGGTAGTGGAGTTGCATGCCACCGCCCCAGCTCTTCAAGAACGCGACCTTGTCAGTATTGTTCTTCGGGCTGGCGCAGGCCACCGCGGGAACGGTGATCGTGCCGTCCTCAGCGATCACGATCTTTTTGTCCTCCTCGGGGATTTTGACCTCTTTGATCTCTCCATCGCCGAGGACCTTGTCCGACTCGCCGAGCAGACGGGCTTCTTCCGCACTCAGTGCCGCCAGTTCTGCGTCCGCTGCCGCTTGCTCGAGGTTGGCAGCCTCAACAACTGCCCGCTTTATATAGAACGCCAAGCCGTCCCAGAAACCACCGCCCTGGCCGTAGTGTCGGAGGCTGACATCTTCCTGCCCCAGTGCATCGCCGATCCACTGGGCACGGAGCACCTGCATGTAGATCTCTTCGTGCTCGCGCGTCTGGGAATCGAGGTAGAAGTCGAGCCCGCCTTGGGGGCCGCACCAGTTAAACGACCACCAACCGCCGAAGTTGACCACCCAGCCGTTGGGCGTCCAGCGGTTCATAGCGGCGTGGCCGGTCTGAGTCGAACGCCTGGAGGGGATCCCAAACGCGCGGGAGACGAACCGGCCGAAGAACGCGCGGCGTCCGCAGACCCCGCCCAACGCGAGGGCTTGTTGCTGAGGCAAGCCCAGCGTGTCGTCATGCCGCGTGCTGCAATACGGCAGATCGCTTTTCACAATACGCGTGTACCGCCATTTCTGGTCGGGGTTGGCGATGTGGTCCGGGCGGAACTGGCGAAGCATCGAACGCACCCAAGTGAGCTCTTCATTGGTGTAGGGGTCGTTCGTGATGAATCGACTCTCCCACGCGTTGAAATCTTTGAACTGCGGGTCCAGTTCTTCCGCAAGGTAAGCCTTCTCATAATGCAAGTAGCGTGCGACCTGGCCGTCCGGGTTCCTGTGGTCGGTAAAGACAATCCCGTTCACGCTGCCTTTATCCTTGCCGTCCAGCCACGGCTGATGGAGAGCGGTGCCCAGCGCGAGGCGTTGAAGGATGCCCGGCTTACGGGCCAGCTCGCTTGCCTCGAGAATAGCGCTGTAGACCTCCATCGCCTCGCCATACTCGCCACCATTCGCGCCGCCCGACATAAGAATCTGCTTCATCAGTGCCTCGTCGGCGAAGAGCTTGTCGAGCAGGGCCTTGTGTGCGTCGTTCTGTTGGGCGAACTCTGCCAGGCCGGCCGGCGTGCCATGCCGAAGAATCGCGGCCTTCATCAGCTTGCTGTCTAAGACGTCGCTGGCGAGCAACGCCGCGACGTCGGCGATCAGCGGCCGAGCGTTATCAAGTGCCTTCGCCTCGGCAAGCGGTTTGGCCGCCTGGTATATCCTATGCACTACTTCGGCGTCATCCTCACCCGGCGCCTTGAGTGCGCTCAGCTCAGCGCGGGCGGTTTCAAACGCCGCTTTCTTTTGCGCATCGATCGTAGGCAACTCGGCCGCGATCTGGGCCTCGATCTCAGAGAGCATCTTGGCGTATTCCACGCGCAGCTTCTCGCCATTTGCGAGCAATTCCGGTTTCGGCGATTTTGTCTTCGCCAAGGCGGGGGCCGTGTAGCTAACGGCCAAGCAGCCCGTCAGAATAACGAAAAGAAAACTCATCAATCGTTTATGTGTTGTCATCATGTAGTCCTTTGTTACGGGCAGGGATGTCACCGTCCAAGTATTATTGCATATCCAACGGGGATGGCCGAGTGTGATTGTCCGTCTCTATTTGCTTGTCGATCAGTTCCATAGCCTTATCTGCGAATCGCTGGCCAAGGCTCACGGCCCCTTCCCTAGGGAAATGGATGTCACCGTTGGGCTGTTTTGCATCGCCGGCATTAAGGTCATCCGTGTCGATCCAGGCGTTGCCGCTGGTATTTCCCAGCCTGACCTGAGACTCCCTGACGCGGTGCCAGTGCTCGTTGTCTGGCCTGCTTCGGGCATAGTCGTTGATGCGGCCGATCATAAAGTACAGGTCATCACGAC
>JBBWVW010000120.1:0-2061 GCA_050256425.1 Arenicellales bacterium
TTCGCGATCATGAGCCCATCCGGTCCGCCGACCAGGGTCGGGGTCACGTAGTCACCGACAGTGGGGATAAATATCATCAATGAGGCGGCGATGACACCAGGCATCGATAACGGCAGGGTGATGCCTAGAAAACGTTTGACCGGGCCATCACCTAGATCGGTGGCCGCTTCAAGCAGGGATCGATCGATCTTCTCCAGCGAGATATAGATCGGCAGGATCGCGAATGCTGCCCAGGCGTGCGCCAGGGTGATCACCACGGCGGTGGGACTGTACAGCAGGAATGCCAAAGGCTGTTCAATGAGGCCCAGCCCTTTGAGGCCCGAGTTGATAACGCCGTTGTAGCCGAGGATGACTTTCCACGCAAATATCCGCAGTAAATAACTGGAAAAGAACGGCAGTGTCATCAGGATAATCCAGGCCATCTTGCGTTTGCGAACGTGAAAAGCCACGTAATACGCCATCGGGTAAGACACCAGCACCGTGACGACAGTACAAATCGAAGAGATGGTCAGTGATCGAAGCAGCAAGGCCTGGTAAACCGGCCTCTCGACAGCCTCCGCGTAGTTGGCGATCGTAAACGCGGTATCAAATTCGAAGCCTATTTGTCTCCAGAAGCTCATAACCACCATGATTCCGAACGGAATGCCCATGGCGAACACCATCAGGAGCAACGTGGGCGAGAGCAGTGTGAAACCCTTGAGCCCGTCGCTGCGCAGATACCAGGCATACAACCGTCCACGCCAGCTCCTTGATCGTCGTGCGGGTGCGGAGACTTCTATCGTGGTTTCAATCACAAGTATTCCTGCGGCTGGATGAGATTCCCGGCCTGGTCGTCAAACCACATGTTGGAGAGCTGAACTTAGTCGAATATTTGCTGGTCGCTTTCACATATGCGCTGAAATTAATCATTGTCAACACTTCTTTGGAAAGACTTTACGCTCGTAATGTTGCGGGAAAACCTTGTGCAAATAGACGTAGATTGCCTGCATACCATTGTTGTAATCATTGGGTCCGTGGGCCAGATGCGAATCTCGCCATATCCCAAACATCATCGC
The DNA here is from genome assembly GCA_050256425.1 of Arenicellales bacterium. Taxonomy (GTDB): domain Bacteria; phylum Pseudomonadota; class Gammaproteobacteria; order Arenicellales; family UBA868; genus UBA868. The sequence goes on from JBBWVW010000120.1 coordinate 1,056, forward strand.
ATTAATTCCCCTCTCTACCGCGGTTACGTTGATATCGTCGTATGGTCCCTCCTTAACCAGGGTGCTCAGCAACCTGCGTGCGTTGCTCTCGTAACGCTCGTCTCTGGGATTAGTCAGCTTGCGGTAGAGGGAGCTTCCCTTGGCTTCGCCCCAGAAGGCGTGCCAAACGGAGATAAAGTCGCGGTGCTCGACCGAGAACCGCACATCGTATTCGAGCAGTTCAAGCAATTTCTCGCTGGTGGAGATGCTGTTGCCTGCCAGAATCGCGTCCCAGCCCTTTTCGAAAACGGTTTCCTGGTGATCCAGCACGGCAGCCAGCATGCCAGTCTTCGATTTGAAGTGGAAAGTAACCAGCGCCTTGGAGACCTTGGCTTTCAGAGCCACTCGTTCGAGGGTTGCATCACGCAGTCCCTGACGCGCGATGCAGGAAATTGCCGACTTTACGATAGCCTGCTTGGATTTTTCCCCTTTTAGTCGGCGTTTATCGGTCATTTTCGCGATGATGATACTTGTCCATTGGGCTCATTTCGACTGGAATTAGGCCGGAGTAATCTATTATATTGAGTATTGTAACTGACTGACCGTTCAGATAGTATTAGGCCAGTACTGGTGCTGTCAACACGTACATAACTGAAGAGGATCCCAACCCATGAAGACATCCGATTTTTCTATTAACGAATTTTCCGACAAGCTCAAATCGGGGAAAATGTCGCGACGGAAGTTCAACCAGATTCTGAGTGCTGCCGGCGTCAGTCTGGTTATGACTCCGATGATGTCGCGCACCGCCGCAGCTGCAGCTGCAGACCAGGCGACTTATTTCACCTGGGGCGGCTATGACGATCCCGCAATGTTCGGGCCGTACATTGCCAAGCACGGTGAGCCACCCAACTTCGCCGCATTTGGCGGATCGGAGGAAGGACTCACGAAGATGCGAGCGGGCTACGTGATCGACGTGGCGCATCCGTGCAACCAAGGGATTCCACGCTGGGTGGCCACCGGTCTGTTC
>JBBWVW010000121.1:0-2035 GCA_050256425.1 Arenicellales bacterium
ACCGCGCCAGGAGATCCTTAACGGCAGTTGGGCGTTCCCAGTTGCGCAGTCGGTGAAATAGCCACCTTTACGAAACCGCGAGATAACAATCAGAAAAAACAGCGACCAGTAAGACCGCTCGGACCCACCTCGCCATATCACGTCAAACTCCGGCCCAATTATCCTTGACGTGAGATGGCGTTTAGGTAGTGCCAGGGGCTTGGCCTGACAAAGTATCCGGATGCCAACAGACTTCGGTCTTGAGGGCCAGGTCACAGCATGACTTTATTGCTTTTCAAGCTGTTGGCGACACCTTGTATCGTCGGAGTCGCAGCGGCGGGCTGGATGACCGAGCTGCCGGTCGCTGTGCTTGTTATCGTGCTAACCGGAAAGCCACCCGAAAGCAGGCCGGGACGTGAGAGTCATTGAATGGGTGAGGCGAGTGAATCCACAACTGCGTGTTGTGATGATCACTTAAGGCCGTGGCCCCAAGTGCCCCTGGCAGTCGTAACTGCCGTTGGGTTCAGAAGATCTCAGTGATCTGTTTCATGGCTTTTCGACACCGCTGCGACGATATGTACCCGCCGCTGTTCTCCACCGTTTAAGGCGGTGTGATAGCCCCGCGTATCTGTGAAGTAGGCCGAGCCGTCGGCAGGCAGGTGGGTCACGTGATGGTTGACGACAAACAGTGCACCCGGATTGCTGATGATTGGAATATGAATCCGTGGTTCGGGATCACGGTGCCAACTGTTGCAGTTGTACAGCCCCTTTGACAGCACCCGCATACGGCCAACGGTAAAACGTGCGCTCAACGCTGCGTGCACCTGCTCAAAGTAGGTATCGGCAAACAGGGGATCAAACTCGCTGAACGAGGCTTCATCTACCAGGTCCTCCCGGGCCACTTCCTGGTAGGAGTCGTCTGGCCGCAGCCAGTAACGCCCGGAAAGATCGTTGGCACTGATGTCGGGTGTATCCGGGTTGCGGGTCAGCGGCAGGGCGGCGAAGCCTTGTGCCTGCATGTCGCCCATGAAATCATGTCGCGCCAGGCATTGGTCCAGCGCCTCGCGCAGGCGGGTGATATCGAATCGAAGTGATAGCTTGTGGATGCCAGGGCCGGGAACAAAGTTTGCCACCGATGTGGTATCCGGCCGCTCGGCAAGCCATTGGCTGAGCGCCTGGCGGTCGTTTTCGATGGCGGTGTCCAGCATGATGGTTTCCTCGCGCTTCTAAGGGCAGTTGCTGACCTTCAGGCCTCCCGGCAATGTACCGTATAAGCTCCGATCATCTCCAGCACTGATTCGCTGCCCTGCCGGCGCGCCCTGGATCGGCCGGCTTAGAATGAATCGATTGCGGCGCCAGTGCCGCAGCCACTGAAGAGCTGGTGCGTGTGTTGGCAGTTGGGGTCAACACCGGCTCGGTTGGTAGGCTAGCGAGGTGTCTGCAGCTACTGTGGATGTGGCCGACAAAAAGTTTGAAAATGAGGGTCGCGCAAGGGGATGCCGCTTCCAAGCGCAATTGGGGCAAGCTGGTCTTGATTCCCCAGTGTCGATTGCCCATCGTCGCTTGATCTCACGCATCGTTATAATTGCCAGATCTACCTGACCAGGCTTTTGTGGACATCTCTTCGTCACAATCTGTTGAAACCATGATTCGAACTCTATTTCTGCTTTTTCTGACGACCGTGTTGTCTGGATGCGGGTTTCACCTGCGTGGGCAGGTTGAACTGGCTTCTGTCATGTCGGCACCATTGGTTACGGGTCAGGACCCAGAGTTGGTTACCCACCTGCGCCGGGGTCTGCGCCAAAGTGGCGTTAACCCAGTTAAGGACTTAGCGGCCGCCACGGTGATTATTGATCTGGCGACCGTGGAATACAGCCGTTCAGTCAAATCTGTCGATAGCAAAGGCATCGCGACCGGCTATACCTTGCAGTACAACGTGATCTACCGCGTTGTCGAGCGCAGCGGCCAGGTGCTGGTCGCTAACAGTCAACTGTCATTCAGCCGTGATCTCACCTACCAGAGTACCCAGTTGCTGCAAAAGAAAGAGCAAGAAAAA
>JBBWVW010000122.1:0-5704 GCA_050256425.1 Arenicellales bacterium
TGGCAAAGCTCGCGCATCCCTTCGAGGATCCTTGGAGAATGTCGGTGCAGGTGGTCCGAATTGACGATATAAAGGCGTCCATTGGCAACGGCATCGACCTGGTCCCAGTTTGCCCATTGGTCCAGCCCTTGATTCGACTCTCCGGCGATCCCTCCGACAATAATTACTGCGGGGTTACGGCCGATAACTGACTCTCGGGACACCGTGGGGGCGATGTCCGGCAGGTCCGCGAACACATTGCGGGCCCCGCAATCCTCAAGCAGACGGCTGACGAGGTGATTGCCATTCAGGGTAATCAGGGGGTCATGCCAAACCTGGTAGAAGACCCTCATGAGTTTCTTGTGTTGAAAGTGTTTGCGGATTGACTCGGTTTCTTCAAGAAGCTGACTCGCCAGGGGCTCAGCTGTTTTCTCATTGCCGGTCAATTTGCCGATTCGGACCAAGGTACTGGCGATAAGCGCCAGGGTCGCGGGCTCAGCTCGGTAGACGGTGAGCCCGAGTTGTTCGAGACGTGTCACCAGTGCCGTGGGGTTACCACTTTCCCAGGCTAGTATCAGATCGGGCTGCAGCCGGATGATCGTTTCAAAGTCGAAACGGTTGTGTGAGCCGACCCGTGGCACCTGCAGCGCTGCTGGGGGGTAATCACTGTGATCTACCGTGCCGACCACCCGTTCTCCCGCGCCGATAATAAAGAGAATCTCGGTCAGATCTGGGGCCAGGCTGATGATACGCTGGGCCGGGCCGTCCAGTTGAACGCGTGCATGAGTGTCATCCATCACCTGCAGGTTTCCGGCATCGGCCTGGATGAGCCATCCTGATAACAGGACGCTCAGCAGCGTACAGATCGACAGATAGTCTTTCAAGCCAGGCTCAACCAGGCGAAGATGGCGAGTGTGTCTAGATCCAGTACGCGGCGCCGGTCATTACCCGGCTTGCAGCGCGCATCAGACTTTTGATCGGCCTAGGCAGATCGGCAGCGCCCGAGCGGTCCGCAGTCTCGGCATGTCGGCGTTCATCTTCTTTCATCTGTTGAACCACGACTCGACTGCAGATATCTTTTGGCGGGAGTCGGCCCAGATGGCTATCGAGGTGTCCCTCGACCTGTTCCTCTGTTTCTTTAAGAAAGCCAAGACTCCAGCGGTCTCCGGCCAGACCGGCTACAGCGCCGATAACGAACGCCCCGGCGTACCAAAGCGGATTCAATAGACTTTTCCTTCCACCCAGCGCTTGCAGGCGCCTATCACACCAGATTAAGTGGTCGTTTTCCTCAGCGGCTGCGTGTGCCAGTGTTTGTTGCAATTGCAAATCGCGGGTGGTAGCAGCTTGACCCTGATACAAGGCTTGGGCGCAGACTTCACCAACGTGATTCACCCGCATCAGACGGGACGATTTATCACGTTCAGATTCATCCAACTCTGACTCGTCAAGCCCTTCGCTCGGATCTGATCGACCGGTTCCATTGGGCTGACCAAAAATGGTGGCCAGGCCGTTTTGGGCTGCGATCAGCCAGTGGTCAGTCTCGCTGTAACTGCGTTGACCTAGCGTTTGGCGGGTTGTCATTGGAGCGGTGAGTTCAAGAGGTGTTGGCGATATTCTAAGACTCAGGTGGGTTGCCTATCAACGATGACGCGAGCTAACCCGGTTTCTATTGGATCAGCCGGCGGCGAATCAGGATTGTTGCGACCCAGGCGGACACCAGGCCGAATAATCCCAATGCGCCGAGGTGTAGCCAAAGGTTGGTGATGGGCTCGCCCACCACGATCGGTCGGATGATCTGAACTGCGTGCGTCAGGGGTAGAAACTGAACCACAAACTGCATGGGCGGGGGTAGAGTATTGATGGGATAAAAGATCCCGCAGAGGATAAACATTGGCGTTATTGCCAGGGTCATATAAAAATTGAAGTACTCATAGCCCCGGGCAAGTGCGGTAATAATCAGTCCCGGCGCTGCAAAGCACAACCCGGTGAGGAATATTGCCGGCAGCGCAAATACTGCGGTCCAGTCGTTCACTGCCCCGAGCAGTGCGGCAACTACGAGGATGGCACTGCCACTGAAGAGGCTCTTGGTAGCACACCAGAGTAACTCGCCAATCACAATATCGTCCACTTCTACTGGGGTTGCGAGAATGGCTTCGTAGGTCTGTTGCGGCACCATTCTTGTATATACCGACCACATGGATTCCATGCTCGCAACATTCATTGCGGACCAGGCGATAAAGCCTGATGCCAAGAAAGTAAAGTACGGCATGCCGGCCATCTCGCCAACGAAGCGACCTAAGCCATAACCCAGGCCTAGCAGATAGATCAGGGGTTCACCGAAATGCAGCAGCACGCTCGCGCCCATCAATCGGCGCCAGACCAATGCATTCCGTCGCCAGATGGTGAGCGCCTCGACCCGCAGTATAGGTAGGCTGTTGGTTTTCACCCGCGAAGCTCCCGGCCCGTGAGGCGAAGAAATACATCCTCAAGCCCCGAGTGTCGGTGCAGGCAGGCCGTATCGGGAAGTGCCTGAGCCAGCTGCAGCAAAGGCCTGGAGTCATCAGAGTAGATGTACAGGCTTTCTCCAGCGCGTTCAGTGCGACATGAAGATGGCAAATGCTTTAACGCACTCGGTGGTGCCTCGTCGCGGATCTCCAATACGTCGCTCTCGCAGTGTTTGCGCACCAGTTCTGCGGGACTGCCTTGTGCCAGCAGTGTGCCGTTGTCGATGATCATCAGCTGATCACAGAGTCTTTCGGCCTCTTCCATGTAGTGCGTGGTCAGGAGAATTGTTTTGCCGTTTCGTTTCATCCGGTGCAATAAAGACCAAATCATATGCCGTGCCTGAGGATCAAGCCCGGTTGTCGGCTCATCCAAGACCAGGAACTCAGGGTCGTTTACCAGCGCTCGTGCCAGGGTTAGGCGTCGTTTCAGGCCTCCCGAGAGCGTGTCAATACGATCTGCGGCGCGTGGAGATAATTCGACCATGTCCAGTAGTTGAGGTATCCGTCGATCCATCTCATGAGCAGGCAGTCGGAAATAGCTCCCGTACATGCGTAGGTTCTCTTCAACCGTGAAATCCGGGTCAAGGTTATCTGCCTGTGGAACAATGCCGGTTCGCTGACGGATCTGCCGGCGGTTAAGTTCGATATCTTCGCCGAAGATTTCTAGCGTTCCACCACTGCGAGGTGATTGCCCTAGCAGCATTCGAAGCGTGGTCGTTTTGCCGGCCCCATTGGGCCCCAGCAGTCCAAAGCAAATTCGGGGTGGGATATCAAGGTCCAGTCCGGCAACTGCTGGCTTACCGTTAAAGTTTTTACTCAGATTCTGGCAATGCACCAGCAGCGGTGCAGATACTGGCACCGATTCCGGAGCCGGTGGACTTAAAGGCATCGGTGAGTGTAATCAGGAGTCAAGTTGCGCATCACACCATTGAGGCAAATCGGCAATCGATGGCAGTTCGCCGTCGCAGCCCGGTGGGATTGGGTCAGAGATACTGTTGCCAGTACGAACCAGTAGGCTTTTTAGCCCAGCGTCAATCGCGCCAGCGATATCAGAGGATAGGCTGTCGCCAATCATCACAGTCTGGCTGCGTTCAAAACCCGTTCTGGCAAGCGCAGCATCGAAAAAAGCGCGCTGCGGTTTTCCGATCAGCGTGACGGGCTGTGAGATTACCGATTCCAATGCGGCCACCATGGGTCCAAGGCCTATGCGCGTGACGTTGCCATCTGGCCAGGTCGGATCGCGGTGCAGGGCGACTGGCTCGGCTCCATCGTTGATTAGACGCCGGGCGATGTCTATTTCGCCAAAATCGGGCCACATGCACTGCCCCATGACGACGGCATCAACTGACGTCTCATGGCGAACTACGCTATGGCCGGCATCTGTCAGCAACATCTCAAGACTGGGGTCACCAATCAGAAAGCAACGGGCATGACCAAAACGACTGCTAAGATATTCGACAGCCGCCAACGAGACCGGAAAAATCTCGTTGAGGTCTATCGAGTAGCCCAGCCCCGTCAATTTGTCTCGGATCTGGGTCTGGGACATCCGCGAGGTGTTAGTGACCAGCAGAAAGGCAAAACCGCGCTTGCGCAGATAGTTGAGCACACCAGGCCCTTTGGCTACGGGCGCGCTACCGCCGTAAAGCACCCCGTCGATATCGATGAAGAACGATGGCTTGGGCAAACTAATAGAAACGATTTGAAGAAAAGGCGTAGTCTAACGGGCAGCCGGACTATAGGGGAGATCAAAATATTTGGCAGTTAACGGGGGCACCGGCTTGCAGGACAAATGCTCGATTGGCACACTGGATAGTAATATGAATACGCAAGCCGACGACTTGAGAAAGAAATTTCTGGCGTGGCAGTGCCTGCTCCGGCAGCGGGCGATGCGGGTTGGTGGCGGTAAGCCGACGCCCGGCATGCGGCCGCGCCTGTCGTTTGCGGACAGTGGTCATTACTCGGGCCCAGTCACAGTCTTATTACTGCACGCGGATGCTGTTAGCGATGCGGCCGAGTTCCGGCACATGGCAGTCAAAACCTATGATCCTGCTGATCGCTACAGTGCTGCTGTCAAATTTCTGTCTGCGACCTACTACCAGAAGTCCCAGGAATTTTCCGATGAAATGACTGCGCTATTCGGCGCTGGTGGGCTGCTGGTGAAAGCATTGCGTGCCCGCAAGTCTTGCCTACTGGATTTTCAGCAGTTCGGGTCGCGCTTCAAGATGGAATGTTCGGTCAGGGAAATTGATAAGGATAGTGTCCTGTATCAAGCGACATACTGGCACAACAAGCTGTTTAATCCACAGTTACCCCCTGAAATTGCAATCCTTGGCTTCAAGCCTCGATGGGATCAAGCGCAGTTCGAGGAAACTCTGTCGCGAGCCTAGTTTGATCTGCTGCGGTTATGGACGCCGATCAGGTCATGGCGGGCTTTGTCCAGGTGCTCATAGATCGTATCGATGGCTGCGTCAAGGTTACGGTGTGCAATCATGTTGTAAAGATGTCGGTGATGGACATTGTACTGCGCGATCCGTTCAGGAACCAGGATTGACTCTTTCATTGCCGTCCACTGGGCATGGCTGCGGGTTTCGTTGACCAGTTGGTAAAGCCATATGATGAGTCGGTTTCGCGAGCATTCCGCGAGCGCGAGGTGAAACTCGGCATCAGCTCGGGAGAAAGCCTCAGAATCGCCCGCGGCTGATTCAGCGCGGACCAGCGCTTTGCGCATATGTTCGAGGTCCATTGCTGTTGCATTTGCGACCGCAAGGCGAACCATCTGCGGCTCAATCCCTAAGCGTACGTCGATTAACTCCAGGGGGCTGGTGACATCGGCAATTTCGGTGTGCTCAGAGAACTCCCGGTAGGTAACAAATGTGCCACTACCAACCTGGCGATCAACCATTCCCAGATCCTGCAGGCGCCGCAACGCTTCGCGCACTGTCCCTCTGGAAGTGTGGAACAGTTCAGCGAGGTTGCGTTCGGCCGGTAGGCGTTCGTTGAACGCATATTCGCCGGCGGCAATCGCGCGGCGTAAGCTAGCAGCAATACCGGCCGAGCCGCCAACCGAAGCGGCTTCCGGTAATTGTGGCAGGCGATCGTGCAACTCATTGTTGAGTTGTGCCTGTTCACTCATTGGGTTTTGCCCCTTGTAGTTGGGTGATGACATTAAACCAATTAATCACAAATGGTACAGATTCGGGTAGAAATATGACAGCCTTTGG
>JBBWVW010000123.1:0-11613 GCA_050256425.1 Arenicellales bacterium
AAACCTGCCCTGACATTAAGAACATAAATTCATTTGATAGACAGCAAGAAAACAATGGCTTGTGTTGCAAATGATCATGATTCAGCATCGCGTTCGTTTCTTATTGATCCTCAAGGACAACTCAATTCATGTTTACTCATAACCCCTTCGCAGAGCTTTCCGGGTTCATCACCCCTCTGGCAATGCAATTGTATGTGGTCCTGATGTTTTTGCTGGTCCTGGGCGGCACACTGCTGGATACCATTCACAAGAAAAGCGCCAAGTATTTTTTTCAGAGTGCAGAAAAATCAAAAAAGAGCAGAACCCGAACAGTCGGCGGTGGCGAGAAAGCAGGAATTGCTGTCAAGACCGCAGTAGAGGATGTACTGATGTCCGCCGAGTTCTGTAATGCGCGACGCCGTATTGCCCATCTTCTGGGGATGTACGGGTTTGTGATTTTCATTGTGACCACCGCGCTGCTGATATTTTGCTATCCGACTGCTGCTACGCCAGCACCTCCTCTGACCACGACTTTATGGCACCTGGGCGCTCTAATGGTGTGCGTTGGCGGTTACTGGTTTTGGTTCTTTATTCGGGTGGATGTCGCTGCAGAGGGCAATGCTTGGTATCGGGTGGTGCGTGCGGACTTGTTTATCCTCTCGCTGCTCGCCACGACCACCTTCGCCCTGATCTGGTCAGTGCTGCAGTCTTCCGGTAGCGCTGCGTGGCAAGCAACGCTTTTCTTCGCTTTGTTCATAACCGCCAGCACGATCCTGTTCGGCGGTGTACTGTGGTCCAAGTTCGCTCACATGTTCTTTAAGCCGGCCGCCGCGTTTCAAAAGCGCATGGAAGAAGCCGATGGCTCAAGATCAAACCTCCCGGCTCCAGCCGATGAGCCCGCACAGTTTGGCCTGGGCATCAAGCGTGAGCCGCCCCGGCACTATTAATCAAACCAGTTGATCCCTGGATTACTCAGTCAATAAACCGCTTGCCGGTTGTTGCCTTAAGCCAAGAAAACGGAGAATAAAATGCCAACTTTTGTGTATATGACCAAATGTGACGGCTGCGGTCACTGCGTCGATATCTGCCCATCCGACATCATGCATATCGATAAAACCTATCGACGTGCGGTCAACATTGAGCCCAATATGTGCTGGGAATGCTATGCCTGTGTGAAGGCTTGCCCGCAAAACGCCATCGACGTACGTGGCTATGCCGACTTTGCTCCGCTGGGGCACAGCGTTCGCGTACTGCGCGAGGAAGAAAAAGGAACGATCTCCTGGAAGATCAAATTCCGAAATGGCCGTGAGAAGAATTTTGTCTCGCCCATAACCACGCAGCCTTGGGGGGAAAAGATCCCGAGGTTGGCTGACCTGGCAGAGCCCTCCCAAGAGGACCTGAATTCCGAGCTGCTGTGCCATGAGCCAGATGCCCTCAACACCGATGTCGGATTACCAGTGATCGACAAGAGCAAATTTAAACAGGGAGTTTATTACTGATGGGTTTCAAAACAGTTTTTGAAGATTGCGACATTCTGGTTGTCGGCGGAGGAATGGGTGGCACCGGCGCCGCTTATGAAGCCCGGTACTGGGGGCGCGATATGAAGATCGTAGTCGCCGAAAAAGCCAACATCGATCGTAGCGGCGCTGTCGCCCAGGGTTTGTATGCCATTAACTGCTACATGGGTATGCAGTGGGACGAGAACCAGCCTGAAGATCATGTTCGCTATGCCCGCAACGACTTGATGGGTTTGGTACGCGAAGACCTGGCTTACGACATGGCCCGCCACGTGGACTCCACCGTACATAAGTTCGAAGAGTGGGGTCTGCCGATAATGCGTGATCCCGAGAACGGACGCTACCTGCGTGAAGGCAAGTGGCAGATCATGATCCATGGTGAAAGCTACAAACCGATTGTTGCTGAAGCGGCCAAAAAATCTGCCGACAAGATCTACAACCGCATCATGGTTACCCACCTGCTGATGGATGAAAGCAAACCCAACCGGGTGGGCGGCGCAATCGGCTTTAATGTCCGCACCGGCGATCTGCATGTGTTCAAGGCTAAAACCGTTATCGTGGGTGCCGGTGGCGCCTCACATATCTTCAAGCCCCGGTCTGTCGGTGAAGGCATGGGTCGGACCTGGTATGCGCCATGGAGTAGTGGCTCTGCGTATGCGCTGCCGATCCTCGCGGGTGCAAAGATGACCCAGATGGAAAATCGCATCGTGCTGTGCCGGTTTAAGGATGGTTACGGTCCAGTGGGGGCATATTTTCTGCACCTTAAGACCTATACGCAGAATGCTTACGGAGACGAATACGAATCTAAATGGTATGACCACACCAAGGAACTGGTGGGCGACTACATTGATCACCACCCCACACCGACCTGTCTGCGTAACCATGCCTTCATTGAGGAGACAAAAGCCGGACGCGGGCCAATCCATATGGTGACCAAGGAAGCCTTTCAGGACCCCCACAAAGAAACCGTGGGCTGGGAGAACTTTCTCGGCATGACCGTCGGCCAGGCCGTTGTCTGGGCATCACAGGACATTGATCCGAAATACACCAACCCTGAGCTGACCACATCTGAGCCTTATGTGATGGGCTCTCATGCCACCTGCTCGGGCGCATGGGCCAGCGGACCCGAGGATCTCTCTCCAGATGAGTACTACTGGGGGTACAACCGGATGATGACGGTCGAAGGGTTATTTGGTGCCGGTGATGCGCTCGGCGGAACTGCCCACGCATTTTCATCCGGATCGTTTACCGAAGGCCGCCTTGCCGCCAAGGCCGCAGTCAAATACATTCGGGAGCATCCGAACGAGAAGATCCAGGTTTCAGACAAGCAGATCGAGGATCGCAGGAAAGAGATCTACCAACCTATGGAAAACTACGAGGTCGGCCGTAACGAGATCGTGGGTGGAACCGTCTCGCCGAGCTACATACTGCCTATCCACGGTCTGCAGCGTCTTGAGAAGATCATGGATGAATATGTGGGCGGTATCGGTGTCAACTACATGACTAACGAACCCCTGCTGATGCGCGGACTTCACCTGCTGGCCACCCTGCACGAAGACCTGGAGCATATCGGTGCTGAGGATCTGCACCAGTTACAGCGTGCATGGGAGTTGAAACACCGTGCAATCACCTCAGAGTGTGTTACCCAACACACTCTGTTTCGCAAGGAGACGCGCTGGCCCGGTTACTACTATCGTGGTGACCATATGAAACTGGATGATGAGAACTGGCATGCTTTAACTCTGTCGCACCGTGACCCGGAATCTGGCGAGTGGACCATGGAAAAAGCACCGGTCTATCACATCGTCGACTAGGCTGTATGCGCAGGGCGGGGCTTTGCCGCGTCCTGCGTTTCTTGCCGGTACCTTCCTGACCAATCCCGGCATCGCGCTTTACAGGTGGCCCGATTGCGGTCCTCAGTTTTCTTCGTAGTCACAACCGCCAGCGCCGAAAGGTTTCTCGGTAAACTCCTCTTTTACTGAATCCGCCCCGAAACTGGCGCACCAAACCGCTTTGGGAGGGCACAATACCGCCCATGGCAATGGACATGACTAGCGAAAAAATAGACGCCTTATGCGAGCCATCAACCATGTTGGCCGACGAGGCTGGCCATCACCGAGCGGAATTGGGTGCCCTCCAGAGAATGCTGGGTGCGCCCCGATCGGACCTTGAAGCCCTACTTGAGCCTGCTCTGGCAAAACAGGTTTCGGTAAATCAGGTATCTGACCTTCTTGGGCAAAGTTGGGCAAAACTGAAGGAACTGCGCCAGCTCTGCAAAGATGATTGGGGCGTTGCCTGGAAAGATCCCCAGATTGCCACCGCACTTGCAAAGGCAAACCATTTTCTACAACCCGGTGACACATTCTCACTGGATAAGGCGGGCAACGCTTTAGCGCAAGCTTGTTCGCGCGCTGTTGAGTCAGGCGAAGCGCCGTTAAACCTCGCCCATATCCGCACAGGAGAAGCCCTGCTTGCGACTCTTTTACAGGAGTACCCGCGTGCGGCGGCGTTTTATGCCCAAGCTGCCGCACTGCCGGGGCTGCACCCGTCGCTGCAATGGCACTACCAGAGCAGGCGGGCTTTGACTTTGGCAGATCTCGGTCGGGAATTCATGGATAACGCTGCGCTCGAAGAGTGTATTCACATCTATCAAGAGAAAGTCCTGACATTAGCACCCAGAACACAAAGACCGCAGGACTGGGCTACAACGCAAAATGATCTTGGCAATGCGCTTGGCGTGCTTGGACAACGCCGGCGCGGCACCCGGATGCTGGAAGAATCGATTATCGCTTTTGAGAACGCGCTCTCAGAACAGGGCCGTGAGAAGGCCTCGCTTGAGTGGGCAGCCACACAGAATAATCTTGGCAATACCCTTGGGATCCTCGGACAGCGCCAAAACAACACGGAGATGCTGGAAAAATCACTGCAGGCGTTCGAATGTGCACTTGAAGTGCGTACTCGGGAAAACTCCCCGCACGAATGGGCCACCACACAGAATAATCTTGGCTCGGTACTGCAAGCACTCGGCCAGCGAAAAAACGACGCGCAGCTACTGAAACGATCTGTCGAGGCATACAAACAGGTACTGCTGGAGTGGGCCCGTGATCAGGCTCCGCTGCACTGGGCTGCAACCTTAAATAATCTCGGTACCGCACTGCGAATGCTGGGCGAACACCGCAAGAGTCCCCGAACCCTGGAAAAATCGGTCGCGGCCTACCGGAATGCACTCGCTGAAAGAACACGCGAGCGCGTACCCCAGGATTGGGCGATGACACAAAATAATCTTGGTGCCGCACTGCAAAAACTTGGAGAGCGCGAGGAGAATACACAGATACTGGAGCACGCTATCGCTGCCTATGAGAACGCGCTTAAGCAATGGACTCGCGAACAGATACCAATGGCCTGGGCCATGACGATGGCTAACCTCGCCGTTGCGCAAAAAACCCTCGCCCAACGGCTAAACGATGTGGGCCTCGCTCGCGTGGCATTGACTGGGTTCGAGGCCGTCGCGCAAGTCTTTCGCAGTGCCAGCCATGCGCAGTACTACGAATTTGCCACTGAACAGGTGGCTAAGACACGAAAGATACTCGAGGGACTGGGGGGTGATTAAAAAATTAATCTCCCGCTGATCACCCGCCAAACCTTATCCGGCTGCGGATCAATAAACGGGTCGCAACCGCGGTTTCACCGGCCCAGTAGTGCCCCCTTGATAAGTAACCCTTCAAAGCAAAGATCGCGCAGGCACCCCTACGGACAGCCTCTAGATGTAACCCATCGATCACTCAATCCGCCAGGTCGAACTGATGCGCTCGGTAGAGGATAAAACTGACGTCATCGGGTTTTGACGGTACGCCGGCAGCGGGTGTGCTCATACGGGCCATCACGGTATCGGCAAGCAACTGTGCTGCCTGTAGCATTGGGCCTGCCCGGATTGCCTCGACAACCTCCGAGATAAAAAGGTTGTCCCAAAGCCCATCACTGGCAACCAGCACGGTATCGCGCGCCGCCAATTCCAGCGGCGCCATCTTCTCCAGCCATAGCGCAGGATCTCCCACCATATTGTTGAGCAGATGCCGACACGGGTGAAACAACGCCTGCTTCTCATCCAGCAAGCCATTGGCCTCACTGATGCCCACGGGCGAGTGACATTGGGTCTTGAGCTTGATTCGGGTGCGCTGACCCACCACTAGTGCTGCTGAATCGCCGGCGTGGTAACTGGTCAATGAATTTCCAGAAATCTCGACAACGGAAACGGTTGTTGCAGCGCCGGGCAGCTGTTCGAGTAACGCCTGGTTGGCCCTTTTGATACGCGTTTCGATTACCGCATCGTTGTCTTGTGATCGGGGCTCACCCAGTATCTCGATGATGCGGGCCGCTGCCTCACGTCCCCGCGGCAAACCTCCCACCCCGTCGGCAACAGCCAACCACACTCGATCAGACTCGGGCTGAAAAATGCCCAGGGCGTCCTGGTTGCCGTGCGTGCGGCCTGCATGGGGGCGAGTAAAGACTACGGCTTGACCACATGACAATGTGACAGGCTGTGGAGACTCCAGATTAGCGCCGAACAACACCACAGGTGAGCACGGGGAGGGAGAAGAATTCACGTACTGGCCGGCAAACTACTGCCACTCCATCATTTCCAGATACTGGCAAAGCTGACCCGCACTGCGAAACTCGCGAGCGATGAGCGAGCGCTTGAGCCCCTTGCAGATATCCTTGACTTCTTGTGGCTGACGGCGGTACCAGCGCTGACCGCCCAGCGCATCGTAAAAGATGCGAATCAGGTCAAATACGTCATGCTGTATGTTTTCCGCGTTAGGAGAACCCCAACTGAACATATCCAATAATTTCAACTCAAAGCCCAGTCCGTGGCGTAACACAATCACGTTATCGGTATGTAGATCGCCGTGATATTCGCCCACGTTGTGGATAAGCTCTATCCCCACTGCCAGCGCATGCAGCAAGTGCACCCCCTGGAAAGGGTTAAGGCGACGTCCGGGCTGGCGCTTGAGAAAATCGGACAACAACTCACCTTCGACGAATTCCGATACCAGAAAAGACACCGGCAAACCGCCAAAGGTGAAAGTGTCGCGCGTGTGATATTGGATCACGATCGGACAGTGGCGTAACTTGTGCAATTTGCGCGCATAAAAACGCAGTGCCCGGTTACCCAGATTGCGCCGTGGAAAGAATATCTTCACCGTGCATTCGATACGTGTGCCGCACTCGCGAACCAGGTATACCTCACCCTCCCAACCGGACCCCAGTCGTGACACAACCTCGTACTTACCGGCAAGCAACGTCCCGGCAGATAATTTGAAACTACTGATGCGCGGCGCTTTGGCTTTCATGGGCAGGTATTATGTTGGATCAAGGTTGACATCCAGCACCATCTGGCGGTGATCTATCCCCGCATCGATAAACACATCACCCTGACAGGCAAAACCGGCTCGCTGATAAAAAGCCACCGCCGGCAACTGTGCACCCAGGCTCACACCGGCTAAGCCCTGGGCCCGGGCCTCATTGACCAACGCATCCAGCACCGCCCGGCCCACCCCCTGGCAACGCATATCCGAGCGCACTGCCATACGGCCGATCTTGCCAGACGCCAGCATTCGCCCGGTACCGACCACCTGGCCATCATCGATCACTGCGGCCACGTGGCAGGCAGTATCGTCCTCTTCATCGATCTCCAGCTCCACCGGTACGCCCTGCTCTATGACAAACACCTGGTGACGAAGAGTTGAAAGGCGCTCAGCATATTCATGCCAATCCACGATCTTTACCTGATAAACAATCAACCGGAGATCACCTTTATGCTAGGCTCAAAAAACGATCCCAAGGGCATTCATATCGCCCAAGATGATACCTACTCTAACAGCACCAGGCCGATCGTTACCCACGGCAGCCAGCCCATCACCTAGCCAGGATAACTTGAGTGAAACACCAGTTCGAAGCGATCTGGTAAATGGTGTTTGACTCAATGGGTTAGGTCGAGCGATAACCACCTTCAGGATTGGAGCAAAAGCTGGCAGGCGATAATCGGAAGCCCCTAAAAAAGTTAACTACGCGGTGGTTCCTCGTCGTCGCTCAACTCATCAAACTGGGCAATACCCTCGTCCAGTTCGGCGTCGTCCATCTCATCATTCTCGTCATCGCGGGAACGCGGCTTGATCGAGCGAGACAAATAAAGGCCGGCTTCAAAAAGGATCCATACCGGGATTGCCAGCATGGTCTGAGAGAGGATATCCGGGGGTGTCATCAACATGCCGACGACGAAGGCGCCGACGATAATGTAGGGCCGTTTGGTCGCAAGTTTCTCCGGCGTGGTCATGCCCATACGTACCATCAGCACTGTTACCACCGGCACCTCGAAAGCAAGGCCAAAAGCAAAAAAGAGCTTCAGCACGAAACTGAGGTAAGCGTTGATATCAGTCATTACCAACACACCCTCGGGCGCGGTGCTGGTGAAAAACGCAAAGATGAGCGGAAAGACAGCAAAATAGGCAAAAAGAATTCCCAGGTAGAACAACAAGCTACTGGACACCAGCAAAGGCACAGTCAGCCGCTTTTCGTGCTCATACAGACCGGGTGCGATAAATGCCCACAACTGGTAGAGCAGATAAGGCATGGCCGCCGCAGTGGCAACCGCAAAAGCAAACTTGAAAGGCACGAAAAAGGGTCCGTGCGGCTCGGTGGAGATCATCGAGTTGCCTTCCGGCAAAGCTGCCATCAGCGGCTGGGCCAGATACTCGTACAGCGTGTTGGCAAAAGGCGCGGCAATGATAAACAGCACCAGTACCGCTCCTCCGGCGCGCATCAAACGGTCGCGCAGTTCGAACAGGTGCGACATGAAAGTCGCGCCCTGTTGATCGGGGCGGTTAGGGGAATCGCTCACTGCTCGTTCTGCTTAGCCGGTGTCGGTCTTTTCTGTGACATCCTGCTGCAAGGTCTTGGCGGATTCCTTGATTGAATCCACCACGTCGCCCATGGTGTCATCGTCGGTAAGTGAGTGGGCTGCTTTGCTGACATCGTCTTTCACGCTACTGACTTCCTCACCCAGCTTGCGCATGTCGGCTAACTCACTCTCGCGGATTTCGCGATCGATATCCGTTTTGACGTCAGCCACCATGCGCCTGGCCCGACCCACCCACAAACCTGCCGTGCGCGCTGCCCGGGGCAAACGCTCCGGACCCAGAATCACCAACGCGACCGCCGCGATAATGACGATCTCGAGAAAGCCGACATCAAACATAGTGTTGCGCGCTAGGGTGTTCAGGCCTTGGTGTTTTCTTTCTCGGACTCTGTCTCTTCACCAGATTCACCAGATTCCGCAGATTCCGCAAGGCTCTCTGGGCCAGCGGGCGATTCTGTCGTCTCCGATGATTCCTCAGCACTCGATGAATCTTTCATGGTGCTGCGAAAACCCCTAACTGCCCCACCCAGATCAGTGCCCAGGTTGCGTAGCTTCTTGGTGCCGAAAAGCAACAACACGATCACCAGAACGATGAGTAACTGCCAAATACTGATACCGCCCATTCCCATAACTATCTCCTGTCCTACTCATTGCTGTCGTGCGGCAAACCCCTTTCCGCACTGAGTGATTGCGACCATACCCATCGGGGAAGGGCCGCCCATTTTGCAATACATGATAACCGCTTTCAAAAAGCCGTGGGAACTGCCTGATTCTTCAAGGCCGGTGGCCGGCCATCAGCAGTTTCAGTTGCCCCCTCGGTGTAACGCTTTTCCAGTTCTTCAAAAACCTCGGCGGGGTCGACCGAGCACCGCTGCGACCATCGTGTGATACCACAGGTCTGCCAGTTCGCCAATCAACGCGGTCCGATCGGTCGATTGAGCTGCCAATACCACCTCTAACGCCTTTTCACCGACCTTGCGCAACACCGCCTCCTTGGGGCTCTGTAACAATCGGGCGGTGTAGGAATGCTGCCGATCAGCCGTTGCACGCATCGCGATGCGCTCTGAGAGGCGCTGGATAATATGTGCGCGGTGATTGACCATCCGTCAACTGCTTTCGTACATTTCGCCTGGATCCTTGAGGACCGGGTCTACGCTGTGCCAGCCATCCGCGTCCAGGCGCTGGTAAAAACAACTGGCGCGGCCGGTATGGCAGGCAATGCCACCGATCTGCTCGATCTGCAGGAGGATAACATCGTTGTCACAGTCCAGACGAATCTCCCTGATCGCCTGCACGTTGCCGGATTCCTCTCCCTTGCGCCAGAGTTTGCTCCGCGAGCGTGACCAGTAGACTCCCCGGTGCGTTAGTGCGGTTTCGCGCAGCGCATCACGGTTCATCCAGGCAACCATCAGTACGCGTCCCGTACCCTGTTGCTGGGCTATAGCCGGGACCAACCCATCGGCGGTCCATTTCACGGCATCGAGCCACTTGTCATCATTCATTGCATATTCACCTCTATTCCACACGCGGCCATGTGTTCCTTGGCTTGGCGGATCGTGTACTGGCCAAAATGAAAGATGCTGGCGGCAAGCACGGCATCGGCACCCCCTTCGCGCACACCGCGGGCCAGGTGACTCAGCTCGCCTACCCCGCCAGATGCAATGACTGGTACCGATACGGCATTGCTGACCGCCCGTGTCAATGCCAGATCGAAACCTTCGCGAGTACCATCACGATCCATACTGGTCAGCAGGATCTCGCCAGCGCCGCGCTCAGCCATCTGTAGCGCCCAATCTACAGCGTCCAACCCCGTAGCGTTGCGCCCCCCATGCGTAAAAACTTCCCAGTGATCAGCACAGCGTTTGGCATCAATCGCCACCACAATACACTGCGCGCCAAAATGTCGACTGGCCTCGCTGACAAGCTGCGGGCGATTCACCGCTGCGGTGTTGATCGAGACCTTATCGGCCCCGGCGTGCAGCATGCGGTGAATATCCCCCACCTCACGGATACCGCCACCGACGGTCAGCGGGATAAATACCTGCGCCGCGACTTCACGCACCACCTCGACCATGGTATCTCGGGCACTGGAGCTGGCTGTGATATCCAAAAAGGTGATCTCATCAGCCATCTGCTCGTCGTAGCGGCGCGCAACCTCTACCGGATCACCCGCATCACGGATATCGACAAAGCGCACCCCCTTGACCACCCGGCCCTCATCTACATCCAGGCAAGGGATGATTCGTTTCGCCAGCCCCAAAATCAGTCGCCGGTCGCGTTCGCAGCTGAGGCGATTTTCTGGCCCTGGCGAAAATCCAGGGTCCCCTCATAGATCGCGCGGCCAGTGATCGCGGCCTCAATCCCTGAATCGCGCACCGCGACCAGCCGATGAATGTCGTCAAGATCGCGAACACCACCCGAGGCGATAACCGGTATCCGGATAGATTCGGCCAGTCGTGCGGTAGCCTCAATATTGACACCACTTAACATCCCGTCCCGTTCAATATCGGTATAGACAATGGCGGCGACACCATCGTTCTCAAAGTGTTGCGCCATATCGATCACATCGTGCCCGGAAAGCTTGGACCAACCATCAGTCGCAATCGCGCCTTGACGCGCATCCAGGCCCACAATCACATGGCCCGGAAACTCCCCACACAGATTGCTGACAAAATGAGGTTCGTTCACCGCCCGGGTGCCGATAATGACGAACTGCACCCCGGCATCGAGATAGGCTTGGACGGTATCTTCATCGCGAATGCCCCCACCCACCTGTAACGAAATGTCGGGGTAACGCTCAGCAATAGCGCGGATAACAGCCGCGTTCACCGGGGTGCCGGCCACCGCGCCATCAAGATCCACGATGTGCAGGCGTTGCGCCCCTTGCTCTACCCAGCGCGCTGCGGCACTCATCGGATCCGAATCAAACAGCGTTTCGTCCGCCATGTCGCCTTGGCGAAGGCGCACACAGCGACCATCCTTGATATCAATGGCGGGAATCAACAACATGACACAAAAAGTCGGGATTTACGGAATCGGTATCAGCAGGCATTGGCAACGCGAACCCCTGCTCGGGTTTTTAGGGAAAAGCGTATTTTATCGCAATTGCAAAGCTCTGGCTGACCCCCTTTCTCTAATCCCGGATCAGCGCTCAACCTCCCCGTTCCACAATACAAAATTCTCCAATAATTGAAGCCCCTG
>JBBWVW010000124.1:0-61686 GCA_050256425.1 Arenicellales bacterium
TTGCGCCATATCGATCACATCGTGCCCGGAAAGCTTGGACCAACCATCAGTCGCAATCGCGCCTTGACGCGCATCCAGGCCCACAATCACATGGCCCGGAAACTCCCCACACAGATCGCTGACAAAATGAGGTTCGTTCACCGCCCGGGTGCCGATAATGACGAACTGCACCCCGGCATCGAGATAGGCTTGGACGGTATCTTCATCGCGAATGCCCCCACCCACCTGTAACGAAATGTCGGGGTAACGCTCGGCAATAGCGCGGATAACAGCCGCGTTCACCGGCCTGCCGACCACTGCGCCATCAAGATCCACAATGTGCAGGCGTTGCGCCCCTTGCTCCACCCAGCGCTCGGCGGCACTCATCGGATCGGCATCAAACAGCGTTGCGTCTGCCATGTCACCTTGGCGAAGACGCACACAGCGACCATCCTTGATATCAATGGCGGGAATCAACAACATGACACAAAAAGCCAGGGTTTAGGGGATCAGTATCAGCAGGCATCGGCAACGCCGACCCCTGCTGTGGAGGTTTTTAGCGCAGGGCGTATTTTATCGCAATTGGAACGCTCTGGCTGACCCCCTTTATCCGAGAGAGAATCAGAGCTCAACCTCCCCGTTCCACAAGACAAAATTCTCCAATAGTTGAAGACCCTGGGAATGGCTTTTTTCAGGATGAAACTGCACGGCGAAAACGTTCTCGCGTGCCACCGCCGAGGCGAACCGCACCCCGTACTCAGTAGTCCCTGCGATATAGGCTGGCTCAACCGCATCGACATAGTAACTATGAACAAAATAGAACCGGGTGTCTTGGTTAATGCCCTGCCACAACGGATGCAAGCAACACTGCGCGACGTTGTTCCACCCCATGTGAGGGATTTTCAACCTGATACCTGCACTATCACTGACTGGGGTAAACCGGCGCACAGCGCCTGGCAAAACACCCAGGCACGTCGTGCCACCATCTTCATCGCTGTGATCAAACAGTGCCTGCAGTCCCAGGCAAATACCCAACACCGGACGGGATTCAATGGCGCTGGCAATCACATCGTGTAGCCCAGCGCCGCTCAACGCATCCAGCCAGAATCCTATGGCACCCTGCCCGGGCAGAACCACATGAGTAGCATCGCTGATGCGAGCGTGATCCGCGGTAACTGAAACCCTGGCACCGGGGGCAACTTTTTCAAGCGCCTTGGCTA
Organism: Arenicellales bacterium; assembly: GCA_050256425.1. Classification (GTDB taxonomy): domain Bacteria; phylum Pseudomonadota; class Gammaproteobacteria; order Arenicellales; family UBA868; genus UBA868. Next base: position 1,200 of record JBBWVW010000124.1, read on the forward strand.
CCGAATGTAGATTGCCGGTGCCAAGATCGACAACCGCAATGCGCTGCATTAGCCCTGCAAAGAGCCCTTGGTGGAAGGCACTGCATCACCCTGACGCTCATCATGGGCCAGCGCCATTCGTAGCGCACGGCCGAAGGCCTTGAACACCGTTTCAGCTACGTGGTGGGTGTTGCGCCCCCGCAAAGCATCGATATGCACGGTGACCTGGGCGTGGTTGCAAAAACCCTGAAAGAACTCGCCCAGCAGATCCACGTCAAAATCCCCAACCCGGGCACGCGGCCAGTCAACCCGAAACTCAAGACCCGGTCGACCGGAGAAATCAATCACTGCCCGGCTCAAGGCTTCGTCCAATGGTACATAGGCATGACCGTAACGGTTAATACCTCGGGGCTCCCCAAGGGCCTTCGCGATTGCCTGTCCCAGTGTGATGCCGACGTCTTCGACCGTGTGGTGGGCATCAATTTCGAGATCACCGCTGGCCTTAATGTCCAGATCAATCAGGCCATGGCGAGCTACCTGCTCGAGCATGTGATCAAAAAAAGGCAAGCCGGTTTGCACCGCGCTGGCGCCAGTTCCATCCAGATCGACTGATACGCTGATTTGAGTCTCGCGGGTTTCGCGATGAGTTTTGGCGGTACGCGATGACATTATGCTAACACCAGAAAGAGCAAAGGGTGAGGAATAGCCGGTGGCGGCACTATTTTAGCAAAACTACCGGGTACGCCCAAAACCCGGGTCACCCGCCATCATCTAACGACGCCGTCAGAGCGTCCAGAAACACACGGTTCTGTGACACCGTGCTGACGGTTACCCGAAGACAATCGCTCAGCGCATCGTGGGCACTGTGAAGGTTTTTTACCAGAACGCCCCTCTGGCGAAGCGACTCAAAAACGAGTTTGCCTTTAGCTGTGGGTAAGCGAAAGAGCACAAAATTAGCCTTGCTGGGATAAGCCGTAACACCAATCATCGCACCCAGCGCTTTATAAAGATCATCCCGAGCGTGACAGATTGCCTGGGCTTTGTCTTCAAACCAGTTCAGGTGTTCCAGGGCAAACCCGGCAGTTATCTGGGTCAGTGCGCTGATGTTATAGGGCAAGCGCACCTTGTTAATCTCGCCCACCAGCGCTTTTGGGCCTGCCAAAAAACCCAGACGCAACCCGGCGAGACCCAATTTTGATAAGGTGCGCATGACCAGCACGTTATCCAACGCGCCAGCGCGGTCCATAAAAGAATCGCCACAAAAAGCGTGATAGGCCTCATCGACCAGCACAATGCCACTGCTGGCGCGGGCCACCTTCTCGATCAGCGCGGGATCACAGGAATTGCCGGTGGGGTTATTGGGGCATGCCAGAAACACACAACATGGATCATGCTGATCGATTGCACTCAATAGCGCATCACCATCCACGGTGAAATCCGAACGGCGGGGCACATCCACATAATCACAGCCGGTGATTTTGGCGATGACCTGGTACATCGAGAAGCTTGGCTCCGGTGCCAGCATGACCCGCCCGGGCCCACCTACGGCCAAAGCCACCATCTGGATAAGCTCGTCTGAACCGTTGCCCAGCAACAGCGACGCCTTATCCGGTACTGAGAAACACTTGATTAAGGTATTGATCAGAGCCTCAGCAGCGGGATCGGGGTAACGGTTGAGCGGCACGCCCGCCAGTCGTTCCAGCCAGGCGTCCCGCAAGCCTTTATCCCAAACGTAGGGGTTTTCCATCGCGTCCAGTTTGATGAGACCCTGAGCACTGGCGACCTGATAGGCCTTCAACTCGCGAATTCGAGAAGGTATCCAACGCTGACAGACTGGATTTTCAGACATCTTCACCAGACCCTGAAGGTTGGCCACGGTACTCGGCTGATCGGGCATGTGCCGTCAGTTTCTCGGCACGGGCCAAAGTGGATGCGACGGGTGATAATGCCGCTGCACCTGCTGGTGAGCAATGAATCACGCTGGAGCGCTTCTGAAAATCATAGACCCCAAGAGGGGAACTGAATCGTGCAGTACCGGCAGTAGGCAGTACGTGGTTTGGGCCAGCGCAGTAATCACCGAGTGACTCGCCGCTATGGTAGCCACAGAAAATCGCCCCGGCGTGGCGCACTTGCTCAAGCAATGGCTGCGGGTCCGCCACCATCAGCTCCAGATGTTCAGGTGCAATGCGATTTGCCAGGTTAATAGCCTGACCAATGGAAGCGGCCTCGATCAAGGCGCCCTGGCCCGCCAGGGCTTTTTCAATAATCGTGCGGCGTTCCATACCGCTTAACAGGCGGGATATCGCCTTTTCGACCCGCTTCATCATCTGCCCATCCAGGCAGATTGCAATAGCCTGGGCCTGCTCGTCGTGTTCCGCCTGGGCAAAAAGATCCATCGCCACCCAGTCGGGGTCAGCGCCGGCATCACAAATCACCACGACCTCTGAGGGTCCAGCGATCATATCGATGCCCACGTCACCAAATACCTGCTTTTTTGCCGCGGCAACATAGATATTCCCGGGGCCCACAATCTTGTCGACCCGCGGCACGGTGTGCGTGCCGTAAGCCAGCGCCGCGATTGCCTGAGCGCCGCCGATGCGAAACAACCGATCCACACCCACGAGGTGTGCGCTCGCCAATACAGCCGGGCTGATCTCACCACCGGGTGTGGGCACAACCATGACGAGTTCCCCGACACCGGCAACCTGCGCCGGGATCGCACTCATCAACACCGAGGAGGGATAAGCCGCTTTACCACCAGGCACGTACAAACCCACCCGATCCAGTGCCGTGATCTGCTGACCCAGTCGTGTACCGTCGGCTTGTTCAAACTGCCATGACGATTCGCGCTGATGGGCATGAAACTCCCGAATTCTTTCAGCCGCGTATTCCAGGGCTTTTCGCAATTCAGGATCCAGTGACTCACTGGCGAAGCGCCACTGATCAGAAGGTATTTCAAGCTGTTCGGCGCTATCCAGTTTCAGCGCATCGAAACGCTCGGTCAGGGTCAGCAGCGCCTGATCACCCTCGTGGCGCACAGAGCCGATTATGTCGCGAACCGCCTCATCCACCGACGCATCAAAGGACTGGGCCCGGTCCAACAGGGCCTCAAGTGCCGCATCAAAGCCGGGTGTGTTAGCGTCTAATATCCTCACGCTTCACTGAAGCCCAGAGTTTGCGATCGGTAGCTGTATATCAGATGCTGACATGACGAGATGGCGCTACCTTGTGCTACTGAACCGCACTGACGAGTTGCGGGCGTGAATCCGACACCCTCTGGATATCGGCACCACACTGCAGGAGCTTCTCCTCAATGCAGTCATAACCCCGGTCAATGTGGTAAATCCGATCGATCGTGGTTTGTCCTTTTGCGACCAGGCCGGCCAGCACCAGGCAGGCCGATGCCCGCAGGTCCGTGGCCATTACCTGCGCACCCCCCAACTCATTCATACCGTGCACTATCGCAGTGTTGCCACGCAGTTCGATGTCCGCACCCATGCGCTGCAGCTCTTGCACGTGCATAAAACGGTTCTCGAAAATACGCTCGGTGACGGTAGCCGTCCCTTCGGCGATGCAATTAAGAAGGACGAACTGGGCCTGCATATCGGTCGGAAAACCCGGGTACGGGGCAGTCTGCAACGCCACTGCCCGGGGTCGGCGACCCGACATATCCAGCGTCAATTGGTCTTCTCCCACTGAAATTTCAGCTCCTGCCTCTCGCAGCTTCGCCGTCACTGCTTCCAGATGTGGGGGATTGACACCGCGCAGACTGATTCGACCGCCCGTGGCCGCACCGGCCACCAGAAAAGTGCCCGCTTCAATGCGATCCGGTATCACGCGATGCCTGGCTCCGCCCAGATTGTCTATGCCTTGAATCTCGATGATGTCGCTGCCAGCACCATCGATACGGGCCCCCATGCTGATCAGGCAACGGGCGAGATCCACCACCTCAGGTTCACGTGCGGCATTCTCAAGTACGGTAGTACCCCGCGCCAGGGTGGCCGCCATCATCAGGTTCTCAGTGCCAGTCACTGTGACGGTATCAAAAACGATCTTGGCGCCGTGCAGATATCCGTTTGCTGCACGGGCCTTGATATAACCACCGTCCACTGAAACGGTAGCGCCCATCTGCTCCAGTCCACGGACATGCAGGTCCACCGGACGCGAACCGATAGCACAACCACCGGGCAAGGAAACCTCGGCTTGACCGAAACGGGCCAGCAGTGGTCCGAGCACGAGGATGGAGGCGCGCATGGTCTTGACCAGTTCATAGGGCGCGCAGCGGGAGGTCAGTCCAGCCGCATTGACCTTAATCACTGATTTTTCATCTACCTGAATCCTGGCGCCAAGGCGGCCCAACAGTTCCAAGGTAGTCGTGATATCGCGCAAATGTGGAACATTGGCCACATGTAGATCCTGGTCAGTCAGCAGGGAACTGATCAGCACTGGCAAGGCCGCGTTCTTGGCACCGCCCACGCGTACGGTCCCGCATAGCGTATTACCGCCCCTGATGAGTAGACTGTCCAATGCGGCGTATGATGTTTGGCAGGTGAAAATGAATAGCTGGCGGAGCTCTTTTTGGCCCCGTCTGCAACCGGCATATTCTAACGTAACTAACAACAAAGGCGCCCAAGGGCGCCTTTGATCGCGATCTATTGAGTAACGGCTATCAGCTCGGCGCCTGCTCCAGTTTCTTTTTTAACTCGCCGTTTTCATACATCTCCATCATGATGTCGCTGCCGCCGACAAACTCGCCACCGATGTACAGTTGCGGGACAGTCGGCCAGCTTGAGTAGTCTTTTACGCCCTGGCGAATCTCGTCATCGGTGAGTACATCGGCGGTTTCAAACTCGGTGTCCAGCGCTTGCAGTATCTGCACCGCACGTCCGGAAAACCCGCACTGCGGAAAATCGCGATTCCCCTTCATAAAGAGCATCACCCGATTGCTTTCTACAACTTGCTTGATTCTTTGGTTTGCATCCATAGTGTTTTCCTTGTCCTGTTTGTTTCTGTTCAGTGCCTGCTTAGGGGCCCTATTGTGCCACCTTCTCTTCCGGCGTCAGCGTCCGCATCGACAGCGCGTGGATCTCAGCCTTCATGCGATCCCCAAGTGCGCCATAAACCATCTGATGCTGCTGTACCCGGTTCTTTCCCGAAAAACCAGCACAAACGATTTCCGCTTCAAAATGGTGTCCATCGCCCGATATTTCAACCTGGGCGCCGGCAAGATTGCTCTCGATCCAGCCCTTGATGTCTTCTGGCCTAACCATCTCCAATTACCCCTAAAAAAATAACCCGAATTCTTTACTTGAATTCAGCGGTTTTTGACTGCAGTGATTCTATCAGCGCATCCAGACCATTGGTATCGATGTATTGGCCGTACTGGTTGCGATAGCTCAAAATCAGACTGATCCCATCGATCTGAATGTCGTAAATCTTCCAGGCCTCGCTTTTCTCACGCAGGCAGTAATAATCCACCGGGATCGGTGCCTGTCCTGGTATCACGAGATCAGTTGGCACCACAGCAATACGTCCGCCACCTTTAAGTTTGACGGGTCGGTAGCGCAGTTCTTCCTGACCGGTGTACTCGAACATCGCCGTAGCGTAACTGCGGATAAGCAGATCTTTGAAACCCACTGTAAAGTGCTGGCGCTGCGCCTCGCTGGCGCTTTTCCAATGGCTACCCAGAATCAGCTTGGAGACCTTGCCCAGTGCAATATGCGGCACCACGAGTTTGTCGACCATCGTGTACAACGCTGCTTCATCCAATTCCAACTCCGAGCGCCGCTCACTAAGTTCAGAAATCAAGTCCGACACGGTGGTACGAATCATCTCTTCCGCAGAAGGGGCAGCCTGAACAGCCGGACTTATGGCGCCAAGTGCTATTCCCACCAACGCTGGGCACAGGCGGCAACGCCACAAAAAAGACAAAGATGTAATCAAGTCAGGTGGTTCATTCAAACAGCTCGGATGGTTCCGCTATTCTGCGGTTTTATGACAGCGACCACAAATGGCATTTTGCTGTCAGTCTTAGAAAGGTCGACTCATCAGGATCAGTCGAGGCAATAAGGTCAGAGCGGCAAACAGCGCTAAGGCCATGCCCAAAGCGGTAAGCAAGCCAAAGAATATCGTCGGCAAAAAATTCGACAATACCAGTATGGAAAAGCCCACGATGATAGTGATCGCGGTATAGAAGATGGCCCGGCCGATATTGGCGTGACAGTAATGCAAAGTCTCCACGTAATTACCCAAACGGGGATACTCGTCGCGAAAACGGTAGATGTAATGGATGCTGTTATCGACCGCGATGCCCAGGGTAATTGAGGCGATGGTAATGGTCATCATATCCAATGGGATTCCGCCCCATCCCATCAGTCCAAGAATGATCGCTGCCGCCAGCAGGTTAGGTATGATACCGATCACGGCAAGCTTCCACGAACGGAACAGGATCAACAGCATTAGCGCAATGCCGAACATCACCAGGCCAAGGCTCAATATCTGCGAGCGGTACAGGCTCTGTAGCATGTTGTTGTAGAGCACCGCCAACCCGGTCAACTGAAAACTGTCCTTCGACAAGCCTACTTGTTCGACCAGGCCCAAACGGATACCCTCCAACAGATCGTTGCGGCGCAGATCGGTTAGCGAGTCGCGTATCCGCGCCGTTAAACGCGCCTCGTTATTCTCTATCGAAACGTATGGACTAAGCAGCCTTTCCTTGAGTGCTTCAGGCATCCGTTTGTACAGCACTGCCAATTCGAAGGTATCAAAGGTTCCGTCGCTGATCGCCTCGCCCACCCGGATCAACGAGGCCAGCGACAATACCTGGCCCACACCGTAGCGGCTTTGAAGAAAGTCATGCACAGCCTTGATCGTGTCGATCTTTTGCGGCGTGAACCAGTAATCCGCCGGGTCCCCTTGCGAGACGCTCCCCAACAGCAACTCCAACTCGTCATCGTCATCGTTTTTTGTGGGATCTGCCACCGGCTCGTCTTCGAAACGCACCACGATATCCAGCGGTGTAGTCCCGCCCAGTTTGCGATCGACCAATTTCAACCCCTGATAAATCTCAGTATCCTTGGAGAAATAGTTGACGAAACTGTTCTCCACCTGAAGGCGGGTAATACCCACGGCGCTAAACAACGCCAGCGCGAACGATACTCCCAGCACCGCAAGGCCGCGTTCGGCCGCAAGGTGTGACAACCAGCCGGTGAATGAGGCTGCCGGCGCAGGGCGCTCAGTGGATGGCGCCGGGCCGAGCAGGGTTAGCGCCGCCGGAAAGAGCAAGAAGGAAATAGCAAAAGTCACGGCCAGGCCGATAGACATCATCCAGCCGAAATCGATCACCGGTTTGATACTGCTAAACACCAGGGAACCAAAGGCCAAAATAGTGGTCAGTGCGGTATAAAAGCACGGCCACACCATCTTGCGCATAGTGGCCAGCACCAGCTCACGATGTGATGATCCCGGTCGGTCCAGAGCCAACTGGCGGTAGCGCACCACCAGGTGCACATTCATCGACATGGTCAGGATCAGCATCAACGATAAGAAATTGGACGAGATCACAGTGACCTGCCAGCCGATCCATCCCAGCAGTCCGATCATCGTCACGCCCGCGTAGAGGCAGCTGGCCAGTGGCAGCAACACCCAGCGCGGGGAGCGGAAAATAACGCTCAGCATGCCAACCAGAAAAACGAAGACCCCAAGACCGAACATTAGCAAATCCTTGCGGATAAACGTGATCATGTCATCCGCAATCATCGAAACGCCGCCCAAGTACAACTGGCCAAGATCGCCGTAACCTTCCATGACCTGGCGCACGTGAACAATCGTATCGTGATTGCTCTGATCTACACTTGCCTTGAGCGCCCGGTATTGGAGTCGAACTTGATCTAATCGCGCCCTTTGGGTCGAACTGGCCATGCCATCACGAAGCTCGGCGGCGAGCGCTCGTTTTTCATCCTGGAGTTCGCGAAAACGAGGGGTATCTTTAAGGTTCAACTGTAGCGCCGTGGCGGCACCGTCGACACTGATAACAAGCTCGGAGAACAGCGGGCTGGCGGTCAGTTCCTCGCGGGCCTTTGCGAGATCGACCCCGGCGTCACGCAGGGTACGATAGTCACCACCAAGCTGCATCAAAGAAGACTCTCCCTGGGCCAACAGCGGAGCATCAAGCAGGGAAACCACCGATTCAATGCCCGCCACTGCACCGAGATCTTCGGCCAGGCGGGCAATGCGTTTGAGTGTTGTCGACGCAAACACCCCATCATGCGGAATCAATGCAACCACCAGGAAACTGCGTGAGCGGTAACGATCCGACAGATCGCGAAATACCTGTAGATCGTGATCATCTTCCAGAAGCAAGGAATCTGCCGAGGCATCAAGGCGAAAATCACGCGCTTGCCAGACAAAAAATCCCAGCACCAGCGCCAGACCCAGTAGCACCAGCAGTGGCCGGCCGAGCACCCACGCATCGTAGCGCCGAGCGAAGGGTTCCATCATGCGTCTAGCAGGTCAGCAATCATGCGTGCCTCTTTGGCATGGTGGTAGGCAAGCTCTGGGTCGGCCAGTATTAAGGCGCCACCACCGGGCAGTGTGTCCTGCATTGTCTGAATGACCTCCCGCAAGGTCGGCAGCGCTCCATGGGCACAAAAAGCAACCGTGTAAGGGGAAGGCACCAAAGATGCGCCTTCCCCGACATGCCAGCAGTTACCAAAACCTTCCGGCATCGCATCGGCAGTTACTCCGTCGACACAGATCGCCACTTCCGGAAAATCTTGGCGCAACGTATCAAGTGCTGTCCAATCGGGCGGTGAGCCCGGCCGGGATGTGAAAAGCAGCGCATCCAGTTGCCCGGCGAATGATTGGGCCAGCGATCTGGCGAAAGAGGTCCTCGCCTGATCCTCACCCGCATCAGGACCTGTAGGACCAATTTCAACGATAAAACGAAACTCGGGATCCGTGTCCTCGACCCAGTCCTGCGCCCTTGCAACGTTCACCTCATGCATAGTATCAGCCGGAACCAGTACCGCACGCAGGTAATTGGCATACCAGGACAGTTGCCATTCCACCGGCAGATCCGGATCATAAAAGGCCTCAGTCCAGGCGGGATAAATCCACCCGCGAGTGCCAATTTGCAATGAAGTCTGCATCAAAGAACGTTAGACCATCTCGCTCAAGCCTTTCCTTTAGAATAACCCGGATTGAACCCTATGCTCCGCGGTTTTCGCAAGATCAGCAATCCTTTGAGTAATTTCCCGGCATGACCGAATCCTCTTTTGTCGCCGATGGCCGCACCGTAATCGCGCAGGAAACCCAGGCCCTGGCAGAACTGGGGCGGCGGCTGGACGACAATTTCGCCCGTGCCTGCCATGCCCTGCTGGAATGCACCGGCCGGGTGGTGGTGGTCGGCATGGGCAAATCCGGCCATATCGGTGGAAAGATTGCCTCTACCCTGGCAAGTACCGGCACACCCGCATTTTTCGTCCATCCGGGTGAAGCCAGCCACGGCGACCTGGGAATGATCATGCCCGGGGATCTCGTCATCGCTATATCCAACTCTGGCGAAACCCCGGAAATACTCACCATCTTGCCGATCATAAAACGCATGGGTGTTACGCTGCTGGCGATGACCGGGCGCACCGCATCCTCGCTTGGCGCTGCTGCAGATGTCTGCCTGGATGTCAGCGTCGAGCGCGAAGCGTGCCCACACAACCTCGCACCCACGGCCAGTACCACTGCAACGCTGGCGATGGGTGATGCTCTTGCGATTGCGGTGCTCAAAGCACGCAACTTTGGTGCTGACGATTTTGCCCGTTCGCACCCCGGTGGAACACTCGGTCGGCGACTGCTGCTGTATGTCCGGGACGTCATGCATACCGCTGACGCTCTGCCGCTGGTGACCCGCAATACATCACTGGTTGATGCGTTGGCCGAGATGTCAGCCAAGCGCCTGGGCATGATCGGCGTCATCGATGATGACGGCCTGCTCTGTGGTATCTATACCGATGGAGACCTTCGGCGTTCGCTGAACCAGGGTGTAGATGTCAACCGTTGCGAGGTGGGCTCAGTCATGGTGCAAAAACCCCACACCATATCTGCAACGACCCTGGCGGCCGAGGTGGTAGAGTTGATGCAGCGTCATTCGATCAATGGGGTTTTCGTGGTGGACGCTGACGGCCGGCCGACCGGCGCGTTGAATGCGCTGGATCTGATCCGCGCTGGGGTCTTCTGAATCCGTGCACCGCTACCTTGAGCGAATGGTCTTGCTGGGGGTGCTGGGCACCATGGCAGCACTCGGCATTTGGCTGCAGGTCAGCCTGTTGGAGCCCCCTGCGGTCAAGCCCGCGCTGTCCTCGACACATGAACCCGATTACTACATCCAGAGTTTCACAGCGACAGGCCGCGACGAAGCTGGCGTCATCTACGTACTCAAGGCGCAGCGCTTAGTGCATTTCCCGGACGACAACACCTCGCTGCTGGATGCTCCGCGCCTCGTGCAATATCAGGACGACCAGCCCTTGCGCCATACCACCAGTGAGTCCGGCTGGCTGTCGGGCGATGGCAAGGACGTGCTGCTCACCGGCAACGTCGAGGTCACCCAGAACCCCAGCGAAGGGGACCCCGGCAGCGTTACCCGTACGGAGCGCCTGACCGTTCGCCTCGAACGCGGTGGCTAAACCAACTCCGCCGGACAGGTTTGGTAAAATTTAGTTATGCACCGTGCTGTGATCTCTCTACTGGCCTGTCTTGCCATAACCCCACTTAGCGCCCTGGCACTGGAGTCGGATCGCAACCAGAGTGCACTGATCGAAGCCGACGAAGTCGAATTGGACTTTGGCAGTGGCAAACGAATCTACCGAGGCAATGTCTCTGTCCGCCAGGGCACCATCCGTATCCTCGCCGATGAGATCGAACTTTTTTACCGCGGTGAACAACTGGACCATGCGGTGGCCAAGGGCAACCCCGCTGTTTTCCGCCAGAGGCCTGAAGGCAAGGATCACGACATTATCGGCACCGGCCAGACAATTGAGCTGGACGAGGTCCACAATATCGTTACCTTCATTACCAATGCCCAGCTAAGGCAAGGTCGGGATTCGATCGAAGGTCAGCGTATTGTGTACGATATGGCTCAGGACCGAATGAAGGTGCGTGGCGGAATTACGGCACCGACCCGCACGACCCGCGCTGGCGAAGATGCGCCCACAGTTGCCGCCCAGGGGAATTCAGGCCGGCCCCGGCTGGTTATCCAACCTGATGCAAAAAACACCAGCAACACGGCAACAACACCTCCTATCACTACGGCGAAGGTTGAGACTGTAAATACGCCTGCCATGCGTTATATCGGCAACAAAGGAGCAACGGTCTTTGCCCAGCGCAGCGTGACCGCCCCCCAGTTGGGCACCCTGGCGGCTAACACCCCGGTACGGGTATTGCGCTCTGGCAACGGCTGGGCCCAGATTAGCGCACCCCGAGGAATAAAAGTCTGGATTTATGGAAAATTCGTTTCATCCAATGCAGGTGTTGGAGTGGTGACGGGTTCGCGAGTGCGCCTGCGTTCAGCCCCTTCGACCGGAGCGGGCTCGACGGTGATCGGTGAAGCCAACCGGGGACAGAAGGTCTGGGTTATCACCGTGCACGGTGACTGGAAACAGATTGAGCCCCCGGCAAATTTCAGCGCCTGGATACCCAGTGGCCGAATACACAAGCCCGGCTAGACCGGGCAGTGGCAAGATGACTGGCGCAAGCTGGCACGCCGCCCTGGCACGACGGATTAAATGCGCCAGCCACCCGCCATGCGGGCGGCGGATGGCACCCTGATGAGCACACTCACAACCCGAGGACTGATTAAGCGCTTCGGTGGCAACGTGGTTGTTGACGAGGTCGACCTTGAGGTCAACGGCGGGGAAGTAGTCGGTCTTCTGGGGCCAAATGGCGCCGGCAAAACCACCTGCTTTTACATGATCTGCGGTCTCGTGCGCCGTGATGCCGGCAACATCTGGCTGAACGGAGAAGATATCAGCACTTTACCCATGCACCAAAGAGCACGAAAAGGTATCGGCTACCTGCCGCAGGAGCCCTCTATTTTCCGTCGCCTCACGGTGCGCGAGAACCTGCTTGCCGTCCTTGAAGCTCTGCCTGATCTGGCTCGTGTAGACCGGGAACAGCGAGCAGACGAGATGCTGGAACACTTTGGCATCTCTCACAAGGCTGGCGACTATGGTTACAGCCTTTCTGGTGGCGAGCGGCGCCGGGTCGAAATTGCCCGAGCCGTTTCCCTGCGGCCGGCATTCATGCTGCTGGACGAACCCTTTGCTGGAATCGACCCGATATCCGTTGGCGATATCCAGAAACTCATCGTGGACTTGCGAGATATGGGCATCGGCTTGCTGATCACTGACCATAACGTACGGGAAACATTGAATATCTGTGACCGCGCCTACATCCTGACGCAGGGCCGGGTCCTGACTTCCGGAACCTCCGAGCATATCCTCGCACATGAAGAGGTGCGCTCGGTCTATCTCGGCACGAGTTTCCGCTTGTAGCTGTGTCGCAACTCTACGGCCCGGTACAGGGAAAAAATTGAAACAGGCGCTGCAAATCCGTCACCGCCAGCGACTGCAGTTGACCCCCCAGTTACAGCAATCGATCCGCCTTCTACAGATGTCGTATGCCGACCTGACTCAGGAAATCAACGTCGCCATGGAGTCGAATCCTTTTCTTGAGGAAGCTGAATCCACGGGCCCGGATGCCCCACTCCCAGATCTGCCCGTCGTCGATACCGATGAGGAATCGGCACTAGAAGACGGGATCCATGCAGACCGGGATGACCCCAACGAACACTATTGGGACAGCACGGCAACTTCAGGGCGCCGCTGGGACGAGCCTTCGCAGGCTTCGTCCAGTCTCGACCGGTCTTCGAGTGATTCTGTCAGTGCTGAGTCACAATGGCAAAACCCGCCTGACGGCATGACACAGATCCTGCTTGGCGAACTGGCATTGCACCGCCTGAGCGAATCTGACCAGTGGATTGCCCGCGCCTTGATCGGCTGCCTTGATCCGCAAGGTTACCTGGCGGTGGACTACGATGAATTACGTCAGATTCTGGCACCACAAACGGTGCCGGAAGATTCCGAGATTAATTCAGTACTACACCTGTTACAGCAGTTGTCCTGGCCTGGGATCGGTGCGCGCGACCTGCGCGAATGCCTGACCCTGCAATTGTCAGCACTGGATCCCGACACCCCTGAACTGAACACTGCCCAGCGGTTGGTCGAGACCCACTTGGCGCTGTTATCGGCTCACCGCTACGATGAGCTGGTGCGGCTATTGGATATAGACCGCCCGACACTCGCGCGGGCACTGGCTTTGATCCACTCGCTGGACCCCAAGCCCGGCGAGCGCCTCTTCGAGCAAGTGGCGGCCAGTATCATCCCCGATGCGATGGTGCGTCGTCAGGGCGATCGCTGGAGCACCTCTCTAACCCAGGAAAACGCCCGGCGAGTCCAGCTTAACGACCATTACCGCCAGTATCTCAGAGGCCAGGACCCGCCAACGCAGAAATACCTGCAGGAGAACCTGCGCAATGCCCAGTGGTTTATCCGTAGCCTCGAACAGCGGGACAGCACCATCCTGCGGGTCGCACGCGAGATCGTTGATGTCCAGCAAGGCTTTATGGACAACGGCGATTCGGCGCTCGTTCCCCTGACCATGCGCGTTGTTGCGCAACGACTCGAGTTACATGAATCGACCATCTCTCGCGCCGTCGATCAAAAGCATCTACTTACGCCCCACGGGGTTTATCCGCTGAAATATTTTTTTTCAGGTGGGGTGGGGGAATCGTCTGGGTCTGCAACCTCGGCCCGTGCGGTACAAGCGCGGATCCGCAAAGTGATAGAATCCGAGGCCCCATTAAAGCCGGTGAGCGACAGCCAACTGGTAGCGATACTCGACAACGAGGGCATCCAGATCGCCCGGCGTACGGTGGCAAAATACCGCGAGCAGATGAATATTCCACCCGCGGCCCAGCGGCGAAGTGTCCTGTAGCCTAATTCTCAAAAGAGGTTTTCCATGCAACTCAGCATTACCGGCCAGCACCTGGAAATCACTGATACGCTGCGTGACTATGTCGGTGAAAAAATGAACCGCCTGGTTCATCATTTTGACGAGATCAATACGGTCCATGTGGTCCTGCACGTGGAAAAAGCAAGCCACCTTGCCGAGGTGACCGTTAACGCCCGAGGCATTCAGTTGCATGCACACGGCGGGGCTGTCGATATGTACGCCGCGATCGACAGGATGATGGATAAACTGGACCGCCAGGCCATGCGACACAAGGAAAAAACAACTGATCATCATCAGATAGATGGTGGCATCAAGACGATGTCAGAAAAACCATGAGCCAGACCGCACGTAACGCCGCAACAACCAGCGCGGGTCCGTTGCATACCCTGTTGACCCGTGACCAGGTCGCTGTGGCGATCAAGGTATCAAGCAAGAAACGCATGCTGGAAGAACTGGCAGAACTGCTCTCGCGCCAACTGCCGGGCATGGATCAGCATACCGTGTTCGCCGTGCTCAACGAGCGTGAACGCCTTGGCAGCACTGGTATTGGCCACGGAATTGCCCTGCCCCACGGTCGCCTGAACGGGATCAGCGAGCCGATCGCCGCCGCAGTGCGCTTACATCAACCACTGGATTTTGATGCTATCGACGATGAACCCATTACGCTCGTGATTGGCCTGTTGGTTCCGGCTGAGGCCACTGATCAGCACCTCAGAATACTGAGCCAACTCGCCGGTGCATTTTCTGATTCGCCGTTCCGGCGAAAGATCTTCGAGGCAGCTGATGCCGATACCCTGTACCGCCTGCTGACTTGAGTTTCACGCTGTGGACACGCCTGAGTAAACAAGGCGCCCAGTCACTCACAGCATCGGCAAGGCCCGCTTAGCGATGAGACAAACACAGCGAACGCCCACCATGGATCTGATCATAGTCAGCGGACTGTCCGGATCCGGCAAGAGTATCGCCCTCCACGCACTAGAAGACCTGGGCTACTTCTGTATTGATAACCTGCCGGCTGTCATGCTGGTTCAGTTGGCACAGGAACTGCAACGCACCTCATCCGGGTCTGAGGGCAACGCTGCGGTCAGCATCGACTCGCGCAACCGTGAATTCCTGCAAACCCTGGATCTGGGCCTGGCCGAGCTGCATGCAGCGGGCTTTGCGGTTCGAATTGTCTTCCTTGAAGCTGACAACAAAAGACTGTTGCAGCGCTACAGCGAAACCCGTCGACGCCACCCGCTCACCGACAAAGACACTCCCCTGCTCGAGGGCATCCTGGAGGAGCGTCGCCTGTTGGCTCCGCTGGCCGACGCAGCTGAGCGGACCATCGATACCAGCATCACCACCCCGCATGAATTGCGCGCCGTTATCCGTGGTTTCGCCTTTGGCGAACTGCAGAGCGGTCCAACCCTGCTGTTTCAATCTTTTGGCTTTAAACACGGCCCGCCGGTAGATGCTGACTATATCTTCGACCTGCGCTGCCTGCCCAACCCTTACTGGGAAAAGGATCTGCGTGACCTGACCGGGATGGATACACCAGTGATCACCTTTCTCGAACACTCTCCCCTGGCGCATGAGATGGCCAATCAACTCATCGCATTTCTGACACATTGGCTACCGCATTTCGACAGCGGCGACCATAGTTATATGACCATTGCTCTGGGCTGTACCGGTGGACAGCATCGTTCCGTGTACATGGTCCAGCGCCTGGCAAAAGCGTTCCACAGCGCTGACCGTCCGGTACAAATCCGCCATCGCGACCTGCACCCCATAGCCCAGGCCGAAACTGTATGAAACTGCAGCGCGAGCTACAGATCGTCAACCGGCTGGGCCTGCACGCACGGGCCTGCGCCAAACTGGTTAAGACAGCAAACCAATTCGAGAGCGATATTGTTTTGCGCCAGAACGAACACCAGGCTGATGCCAAAAGCATCATGGGGCTGATGATGCTGGCAGCCACCCAGGGAACCAGACTCACGGTGATCACCAGCGGCGCTGACGCTGAAGATGCCATGACCCAGGTGCAACACTTAATCAACAACCGTTTCGAGGAAGATGAGTAATGCTGTCCCTTAGCGGCACCGGTATCGGCCGGGGAATCGCAATCGGTCGCGCCATTGTCCTCGATCAAGGGCATAACGATATTCCCTGTTACCGCATCAGCACCACAGCGTTGTCTGGCGAAATTGAACGCTTCAATCACGCGGTGGACGCGGTGCGCGCCGACCTCAAACGTGTCCAGCGTAATCTACCGACCGATGCACCGCCGGAAACCAGCGCATTTATCGATGTACACCTTCTCATGCTGGATGACCCGGTAATTTCCCAGAAACCGGTACAGACGATACAGGAACAGCAGCAAAATGCCGAATGGGCACTGAAAAGTCACGCCGACACATTGATCGATTTTTTCGAGGGTATCGCTGACCCCTACCTGCGCAGCAAGAAAAATGATGTTGCACAAGTCGTGGGGCGAATCATGGGCGAGTTGGCACACAGCCAGGGCGAGCAACCGTCTGACCTCGCAACACTGGGTAGCAGTTTGGCGGAGCAGATCATTGTGACCCGTGACCTGACCCCTGCCGACACAATCATGCTGCGCGGCCGGAATATGGCGGCTTTTGTGACAAGCCTGGGCGGACCCATATCCCACACAGCGATCCTTGCACGCAGCCTGGGCCTGCCAGCCATTGTTGGACTGCATGACGTTATCGACACCATTCACAATAACGATCTGCTGATAGTAGATGCAGCTACCGGCACGGTACTGGTCGCGCCCAACGAACCGCTACTGACGCAGTTTCGCGAGTTGCAGCAACAGCGTCTTGAGCATCAGCAACGCCTGACACTGCTCAAGAGCGAGAAAGCAGTGACCCAAGACGGCGAGGCGATCACCCTGCTGGCCAATATCGAGCTTCCTGAAGATATCGAAGGTCTGCGCTCAGCCGGCGCAGCCGGCGTCGGACTGTACCGTACCGAGTTCCTGTTCATGAATCGCCCAAAGCCCCCCAGCGAAGACGAACAGTACGAAGCGTACTGTCACGTACTGCGCAGGGTCGAAGGCCCGGTGACGATCCGCACACTGGATCTTGGCGCTGACAAGCAGGTCGATGGCGGTCGGCCTGATAGCGAGACGACTGCGACCTCGGCGCTGGGACTGCGTGCAATTCGCCTGTGCTTGAGTGAGCCATCCCTGTTCAAGCCACAATTGCGCGCCATTTTGCGCGCGGCTGTTCATGGCGATGCGCAGATAATGATCCCGATGCTTTCCAGTTTGCACGAACTCGAACAAAGCCTGGCATTGGTTGGTGAAGTCTGCGCCGAATTGGAGCGCGAAGCTGTGGCATTCAATCCGAAGGTACCGTTCGGTGGCATGATCGAGGTACCCGCAGCGGCAGTTTCAGCGGACCTGTTTGCGCGCAAACTCGACTTTTTGTCTATCGGCACCAACGATCTGATCCAGTACACGCTGGCCATTGATCGTGTCGACGACAGCGTCAACTACCTTTACGATCCGCTGCACCCTTCGGTATTGCGGCTGATCCGCACCGTGATACGAGCCGGGCACGAAGCCGACATCCCAGTTTCGATGTGCGGCGAGATGGCCGGTGACCCAGCTTTCACCCGACTATTGCTTGGACTGGGCCTGCGTCATTTCAGTATGGAGCCGTCGCAACTACTGGAAATCCGCCAGCAGGTGCGTCAGAGCACGCTGGCCGGACTGCCAGGACAGGTTACGGATATCCTCAACTGCGTGGAAACCGGATCTCTGCACGACCTGGTCGACCAACTCAACCAAACCGACCCCGACTGACATGAGCAGTTGCGCCTCTAACGAGCCCTTTGCGCTCCAGGTCTTGGGGGACAGCATGGCGCCCGAATTTAAAGATGGCTGCGTGGTCATCGTGGAGCCAGGTGGGTCAGTGTGTGACGGCGCGTTCGTCGTTGCCGAGCATGGCAACGGGGTGATCCTGCGCCAACTGGTGATAGAGACAGAACACTGGTCACTGCAGGCACTGGCGCAAGGCTACCCGCGAATCCGAATTGATGGCCTGGGGGTCATTCGCGGTGTGGTAACGCAGCGTGCAGGCCGGCGGCGTAGCGAACGGAAATCCTACCTCTAAGTCGTACCCCTCAGTCACGCTTGTGGCGTGAGCAAACGCCTTTTTCCACAGCCATGACTGCCGCCTCGACACGGGAATGCACGCCCAGTTTACGTAAAATGGCTTTGACATGCAGTTTTACGGTTCCGTCCGAGATGTCCAGGTGACGGGCGATAACCTTATTACTCTGCCCCTCAGACAGGTGACAGAGAATTTCGTACTCGCGCGGCGTGAGGCTGCTGAACGGGGCCATTTCGTCCTTACGTTCGCGTCGGTCACCATGGCGCACGAGATCTGCCAGTACACCGGTCAGGCCCGGTGCGACCACAATCTTGCCTGCAACGATATCCTGCAACGCTACAATCAGCTCATCGGGCTCCATGTCCTTCAGTAGATAACCCCGTGCACCATTGCGCAGTGATTCAGAAAGGTCGGTCTCATCGGCACTGGTTGTCAGCATCACCACCGGAACATCCAAACCCTGATCGGCTAAACGGCGTAGCACCGACAATCCGCCCAGTTCCGGCATCCGCAGGTCTAGTAACACCACATCGGGATGCAGTTCCTGTACCAGGCGAATGCCCTCCTCGCCGTCCGCCGCGGTGCCAATGATCTCGATACCACGCCGCTCCAACAACCCCTGCAGCCCGACCCGGAACAGTGCATGGTCATCCACTATCAGTACATTCATAAGACCCCTGCTTTCATCTCAAGCTCATCGGCAACAGTATCCTTCAGGGCCAGTTCCACGACCACGCGGGTACCCTCTCCAGGTTCACTCTCGACACCAAGAGCGGCCCCCACCGCCTCTGCACGTTCGCGCATGATTGCCAGTCCGAAATGGCGATCTGTGTCGCGATCCTCGGCCTCTGGTGTAAACCCGCTGCCATCATCTTCGATAATCACCCGAAAACGACCCGCGTTGTCCTGGCTCAGCAACACCCGGACCATGTTGGCCTGGCTGTGCTTGCGGGCATTGGTCAAAGCCTCCTGGACGATACGCAACACCTGTATTTCTTCTTCGGCGCCAAGTTCCACGTCATGCGCCTGATTTTGTAATACGGCCTCGGTCCCGGTTTCCTTGCGAAAACGTGACAACAACTTACGGATACCGGGCATCAGCCCATGTTTGGAGACGGGTGCCCGAAAATGCGTGATCAGTTCGCGCAACTCGACGTTGGCCTCGTCCAGGCTGCCCTGGATGCGTTCCATCTCCTGCCATACTGCCAGTTCATTGTCCTGGCGCAAAGTATCATCAAGCACGCGGACCTGGAATCTTAGACTGGCCAATGTCTGGGCCAGCGAATCATGTAACTCATTGGCGAGTTGCGTGCGCTCCTCCAGGCGATCCCGTTGCGCCTGTAACTCACACTCGCGCTCATGCGCCAGAGATTCCAGCCACTCGGCGAGTCGGTTGATGTCCTCACCCAGGCCACTCATGGCTTCGGCGTCGGATAACTGCAGCCGTGAAGAAAAGTCGCCCTGGCGAATCTCAGATGCCCAAAGCCGTACCCGTAGCAACGGCCATAGTAGCCACTGACGTATCCGCAGCAGCAAAACTCCAAGACTCACCAGGAGAACCACGCACGTCGCCGCAAGCCAGGCGCCCAACTGGCCGGGCACGGCCGGGCGAATACTGAGTATCAATGCGAGCGCAGCTGCTGTCAGGGCCAGAAACAGAATTAAGGCAACCAACCATTGAAAGCGCTGTTGCAAAGCACGTCCTGTGGGCGGCTGAGAACTGACAGATGGAGTTTTAGCTAAAGGCACCCCAGGATCGGCACGTGGGTCGTTCGATGGGCCGGCTATATCCACTGCACCATTTCGCTACAAAGCCGCCGCCCAGCGCAGGTAGCTCCTGTGCCTCCATCGCCGGGCTTGCAAGTTAAGGACGGGAATATGTACACGGCATACAAGTATAGGAGCAGCTACCACCCGCCACAATGTCATTGACCACTTTCTAGTCTGGCTCAGGCGGCTCAAACAGCGGGTCGTTTGGGTTCAGGAAGATAAACTGCGGCTCAGTCTCATTTTCCGGCGTGTCAAAATCAAGCACAGCGCCACTAAGCAGTTCCGTGCTGGTCGGTGCAATCAGAATATCTACCTCGTGCTGAGCGAAGCGGGTGTCATTTTCCGCTGGCTCATCAAAACCCATCGCGTACTCGATCGACCCATCGGCCACACGCAGGCCAGCGATACGCAGTGCCAGCCCCTGCATAGCGCTGTTATTTGCTGAAACAAGAATCTGTTGTGCAGCCTTTTCCGTTATACGCAGTAACATATTTGTCCGGTGTCTCCAGTTAATATCGTGTTAATTTTGGTGGGCTACAGGCTTTTCAGGTGCGATGCGCGCGAACAAACGCCGTAAAGGCATCAACCCATGGATTGTTCTGAACGTGGCGCTGATGGACGTACGTCGCCAGCAGATTGTGAATATGGATGCCATCACGAGCGCCGTCCAGGCCATAGCCTCGCTCGACGGACAATACTGTACTCGTGCTCTCAGGGAGGCCTTCCAGGTGAGAGTAGTGAAACTCGTGTGCGTTGTAGACTTTGTTCGGTGCGCCCGCTGCCATCGGCCAGGGATGCTCGGCTAAGGCCCGAAACTGCACGTAGCCCCGCCCTACCGGCCTTCGCCCAACCTGCGTGTCGGCTGGTATCACACCCACCATCGGCTTGCATACTCCCTGCCAACTTATAGAGCGGGTCAGATACATCAGACCTCCGCATTCGGCGTACCCTGGGCCGCCACCCTCTATAAAGGCGCGAATGGCATCGCGCAGGGGGGTATTGGCCGACAGAGCCTCAATAAAGCACTCGGGAAACCCGCCGCCGATGAACAGCCCGTCTACCGGTGGTAACCGGGTATCATTGAGGGTGTCAAAGGGCACCAACTCGGCGCCGGCCCGTTCAAAAGCACTAAGGTCATCCGGGTAGTAAAAACCAAATGCCCGGTCACGGGCGATGCCGATACGTACCGGGCGGCCACGAGTCACGCGGTTCGGTGGAGAAACCTCTGCTGGGCCTGGAGGTTTGGCCGAAGGCGCATCGGTCAATGCCAGAAGGGCATCCAGGGCAACGTCGTTTTCAACCACGTCCGCTATCTGCTCGATACGCAACGCCGCCTCGCAATCTTCGTTCCCAGGTACCAGGCCCAAGTGACGCTCATCGATCGCAAACTGTGGTGTGCGGCCGATTGCGCCCAATACCGGCAGATCGGTGTAGTACTCGATCGCAGCGCGCAGCTTGTGTTCCTGGCGTGGTCCGGCCACCCGGTTGAGAATGACCCCGCCAATCCGTACATCCGGATCGAACTGGGTATAGCCCGTCAGCAGTGGCGCCACCCCGCGGGTGATGCCAGTGACATCCAGTATCAGTATCACCGGCAGGTCCAGCAAAGTGGCCAGTGCGGCGTTACTGTCAGTGCCCTTTACATCCAGCCCATCGTGCAAGCCCTTGTTGCCTTCGACCAGCACGATGTCAGCATCATGCTGGTGCGCCTGGAAACACGACCGGATCTCGTCCTCACCCATGGTGAAAAAATCAAGGTTCCAACAAGGCCGTGCGCTCGCCCGAGCCAGCCACAGTGGATCAATATAGTCAGGCCCTTTCTTGAAGGTCGATACGCTCAGCCCACGACGCCGGTACGCCGCACACAGACCAATACTCACCAGGGTCTTGCCTGAGGATTTGTGTGCGGCAGAAAGAAGTAGGCGGTTCAAAGGTCAAAGTCAGTCGATACCTGCGGGACGGTGCAACAGCGGCCAGCGGGGCAGACTAGTCCTGGTTTTCGCCAGCCATCTGGACCGGTACAAACGGCAATATGCGTACCCCGATCAGGGTCACCAGCACTGCTAACCCCAACCCGCCCATACCAAGTGCGAGTTCGGCCAGCGATGGCGTGTAGTCGGCGATAACGCCATCGAAAAATGTACTGGTGACCGAGTAACCAGGAAAGATTTGCAGGGGCAAAACCTGGCCGCCGATAATCAATACGTACACCTGGGCCAGGGCGCCCACAACGACCAGCAAAGCGGCAGCAATGAGATAACCGCGCTGGCCAAAACGCGGCAGCAGCAACAAGATAGCCGGCACCACAGTGCCCAGCAGAACCTGTACCCCCCAGAACAGGAAAGTGTAGATTCCTCCGTCGAGCAGGATGAACCGCTCCAGCTGGTGGTGACCGGTCACGTACAACTTGGTCAAATGGTCTACCGCGACCAGATAAGCCACACCGATCACAAAGAAACCCAGCAATCGGCGCAGTTTTCGCAGCAGCGCTGGATCCATGGTCGCGCCGTTGATCCGAAAGATCAGCATGCCCATAAGCAGCATCAACGCGGTGCCAAATGACAGCGACATCACGATAAAAAGCGGCGCCATGACTGCGCTGTCGAAAGCCTCGCGTGCGACCAGGAAACCAAAAATAGAGCCTGTGCCGGTGGTAAGCACGAGACGCCAGATAAACGCCGCTGTGCCGGCCCGCCCGGTAAAGCGATTCATACGCGGTTCAAACATCATCCACAGGTAGATCCCAACGATGAATATGAAGCCGATATAAAGAAAGATGTTCCAGGCAAAGATAGACTTAAAGTTGTAGTAAGTCATAGCCACGATCAACCGATCCGGCCGACCCAGGTCGAGCACCAGCACCGCGAGCCCTCCCGACAGCAAGGCGATAGCCAACAGTGCGGACAGACGTGCCAGGGGCTTGTAATCGTCGCGCCCAAAGACCGATGCGATCGAGGCGGTATTGAGCGCGCCGGACGCAGCGACAATAAGAAAAATCGCAAAAACATGGGGAACACCCCAGACAACCTGGTTGTTCATGCCGGTCACCCAGTGACCCGCGTTTTCCATGTGATGGGCACCGATCAACCCGGCCAGCGTGATTACCCCGGCAATCGCTGATATCAGCCAAAAAACGCGGTTACTGCTGACGCTCTGGAAATAGGCGCTCTTCATCATGCTTACAGGCCGCGGTAGCGCACCGCGGTATTGAGTTTCAGATCTGCGCGAAGTTCACGGCTCGTCACCTCAGCGAGCTGCGTTGCCAAGGGATCGTTGCGATCGTTAATGTCACCAAAAACCAGGGCCTCGTGACCAGCGTCGGTACAGGCCTCAACACAGGCAGGCAATTCGTCGCGATCCACCCGATGAACGCAGAACGTGCAGCTTTCCACTGTGCCCTTGCCGCGCGGAGCGTGGGTTTTCTGCCCGGTGAGATCCTCGTGAATGAAAGAACGCGCCTTGTAGGGGCAAGCCATCATGCAGTAACGGCAGCCGATGCAAGTATGTTTATCCACCAAGACAATGCCATCTGCTCGTCGGAACGATGCCCCGGTGGGACAAACATCAACACAAGGGGGTTCTTCGCAATGTTGACACATCAGCGGCAGTGACAGCTGGTGCCCGGTATTCTCGTCCTCGAGATCCACTTTACGGATCCACTGGGCATCGGTCTGCGGCCGCTCGTTGCCATCGAGGCCGTGTTCGGTATTGCAGGCCGACACACAGGCATCACAACCGCTGACACAGCGATCTACATCGACCAGCAGGCCCCAGCGCTGAGCCGCACTGGCTGGCTCGTCTTGCGCGCGAGCCAGTGCCAAGTCCACCAGACGTACCCCGGGCGCCAAGGCCAATAAGGCAACACCCGCACTGACCTGGGTGAAGAATGTCCGGCGTGCACTGGCAGGGCTGGAATCTTTCATGTCCATAACGATAGGTTCAGGGTGACTGGCTGACGCGTTCAGTTGGCCGGGCCGCGTGGCAGGTAAAGCAGTCGATCTTCACCGCCGCATAGACATGACAGCTCTGGCAGAACTGCCCCTTCGCGTTCACCGGCACGAATCGACCCTGTGCATCCTTGTCTGCGTGACAATCAATGCATCCCACCAGGCTATGCCGCGGGGTGCGAATACCCTCATGCACGGTTTTGTCGCGCTGGTGTTTGAGAAATTCGAAGTGATCTCGACGCATGACATCTACTGGCTCGACGCACTGTTCGCCGCGCGCGCTGGGAAACACCGGTTGGCTGACTTCTGCATAGGCTCCGGTCAAACCCACGCCCCCCAACAGGCCTACAGTGATCACGACTGTCCGCATGGCGCGACTTCGCCGCTTGGGCCAGTGCTCGATTAAGCCGCCCCAGATCATAGTGGTTAGGTCTATTCACCCATGCCCATATCGATGTATCCGCTCGGGCAGACATCGGCGCAGATATGGCAACCTATGCATTTGTTGTAATCGGTATCGACATAGCGCCCCGTGGTGGACTGATCTTTGTCGACCCGAAATACCGCACCCTGGGGGCAGAAGATCACGCAGTTGTTGCACTCGAAACATAAACCACAACTCATGCAGCGTTCAGCTTCGGCGCGGGCAGCCTCATCAGCCAAGCCATGGTGGCGTTCTTCGAAATGCCCCAACACCTCTTCAGCGCCGGGAACGGTCGCTTCACGAAGGTAGCGCGGGGTCTGCTCAAAATGTCCCAGGAAAAGTTTATCAGATGGAATTATCTCGTGTGCCGAACGATCTTCGTAGTTATGCACTGCGAAATTTTCCTCAGCGGTGCCCCAGGCCTGGGTGTGATCGTATGCTGTCGGCGCCAACGATTGTTCATTAAGCTTGGACAGCAGATTGAAATGGTGCACATCTACTTTGGGTCGCCGAGCCGGATCCTGCGCCTTTAAATAATGATCAATGCTCTCGGACGCAATAGAGGCTTGTCCAATGGCCGTAGTCAACAGGTGCGGACGAACGATGTCCCCGGCTACAAAATGTCCAGGCCGATCCGGCACCTGAAAATACCGATCAGCGTCGATAAAGCTCTTCTGGTTACCCATCTCCTCAATGCCGTTGAGATCTCCAGATTGGCCGATGGCAGAGACGATCAGATCCGCCTCCACCTCAAACTCTGTTCCCTCGAGGGGTGTCGGTACCCCCTTTTCGTTAACACTACACTTGGCCAGGCGCAAACTGGTGGCACGACCTGAGCTATCCTTGGTCAAAGCGACTGGCATGACACCATTAAGAATAGTCACGCCCTCGGTCAGCGCATCGTCGACTTCTTCGTCGGTCGCGGTCATCTCCGGACGCTCAAACAACGCCGTGAGCGTGACCTGTGCGCCCTCGCGGACCGCAGCCATGGCCGCGTCATGTGCGGCGTAACCACCGATCACTTCTTCGGGGCGGTCTTTCGCATGAATCTGGTCGATCTTGCCCAGGCGTCGTGCCACTGAAACCACGTCGATGGATGTATCACCACCACCAATACAAAGCACTTTTTCAGCCGTTACCTTCATGGTGCCTTTGTTAAACGCGTCCAAAAATGCCACACCAGAAACGCAGTTAGGCGTATCAGCCCAGCCTTCAACCGGCAGATCACGACCGCTCTGACAGCCAATCGCCCACAGGATCGCGTCGTAATCGGCCTCGAGCTCGGCAATGGAGATGTCCTTGCCAATGCGCACCCCGGTGCGCACCTCGATATCTCCTATTTCGATAATGCGTTCAATTTCCCGATCAAGTCGTTCGCGTGGCGTGCGGTAGCCGGGGATGCCGTAACGGAACATGCCCCCGAGCTGTTCTTGGAATTCAAAAATAGTGGCGCTGTAACCCTTGCGGCGCAACTGGTAAGCCCCGGCGAGCCCCGCAGGGCCTCCCCCGACGATGGCGACGCGCTTGTCGCCTACCGGCGGAGGGCTCTCAAACCGGTAACCCTCAGAAAACGCAGTATCACCGATGAATTGTTCCACCGAGTTAATACCGACAAAATCATCAACGTTGTTGCGGTTACAACCATCTTCGCAGGGTGCCGGACAGACCCGCCCCATCATGGCGGGAAAGGGGTTGGCCTCGGTGGCCCGGCGAAACGCATATTCCTGCCATGCCATATCCTCAGGGGGCTGTTCCATGCCACGAACAATCTGCAGCCAGCCGCGTATATCCTCGCCCGAGGGGCAACTGCCCTGGCACGGCGGCGTGCGATGAACATAGGTGGGACACTGGTGTGAGTGATCCGCATCAAAAATGTTTTTCTTGAAGTCATGCCACTCGTAATCCCCCTCTTCATACTTTCGAAAAGTCAGATTCGTGGTGTGTTCTTCGGAAGCTGCCATCGCTGAATTCCTCTGATTGTTTATCGGGTCCACTCGTTGCGGGATGCTCAGTGTTCGCTGTCGAATACCAGTGCGTCACCAATCAACTGGTGTACGCTGATAATCATGTCCATTCCCATGCCGTAATAGGGCAATACCTTGCTGAACTGGCTCTTACAAATCGCGCAGATCGCGGCCATATGAGTGACCCCATGCTGCTCGATCACCTGCTGTAGCGCCTGAGCCCGCGGTAGCGCTCCTTTGACACGCAACTCAATGAGATCATCAGTCAACAAACCGCCGCCGCCGCCGCAACAGAAGGTTTGTTCGTGAATCGTGTCAGGCGCCATGTCCACAAAATGACTGCAGGCGGAGCGGATCAACTCACGCGGAATAGTGAACTGACCTCCGGGAACGTTCCCTAAGCGCGAGCCTCGCGAGACATTACACGAGTCATGAAAGGTAACCACTTTATCGTCATTCGCCTTCGCATCAAGCTTTAAAGCGCCACGCTGTAGCAGGTCGTATGTGAATTCGCAGATATGTTGAGGCACCGGGTACGCGGGATCCAGAAAATCAAAAGGCCCGATCAAAGTGTTCCAGAAACTGTAGGCCACCCGCCATGCGTGGCCACACTCGCCAACGACAATACGCTTTACGCCCAGATCAATGGCCGCTTGGCGTATACGCTGCGCGACTTTTTGCATATTCTCGTAATTGCCGATAAAGATACCGAAATTGGCCGCTTCCGAGGCATATGAGCTCAAGGTCCAGCTGATACCGGCTTGGTGAAACACCTTGGCATAACCAATCAGGCCGTCTACGTGTGGCTCGGCAAAAAAATCCGCCGACGGTGTCATCAACAGCACCTCGGCGCCGTGCTGATCCAGTGGAAATTTGACTGGCACGCTGATGTCTTCTTCAACTTCCTCTTCCAGACCTTGCAGGGTATTTGCCAGGGCAGGCTCAGGAAGACCGAGGTTATTGCCAATGGTATGAACCTTGCCAATGATTTCATTGGAGTATTTCTGACCCACACCGATCGATGCCAGAATCTCTCGCCCGGCCATGGTGATCTCGGCGGTATCAATGCCAAACGGGCAATACACTGAGCAACGCCGGCACTCGGAGCACTGGTGGTAGTAGCTATACCAATCGTTGATCACGTCCTCACTCAGTTCCACCGCGCCCACCAGGCGAGGAAACCATTTCCCAGCCAGCGTGAAATAGCGTCGATAGACTTTGCGTAACAGATCCTGGCGGGCCACCGGCATATTCTTGGGATCACCGGTCCCAAGATAGTAGTGGCACTTGTCAGTACACGCGCCACACTTGACACAGGCGTCAAGAAAGACTGGCAGTGAGCGGTACTTGCCCAATAACTCGCCCATTTTCGCCAAGGCCACGTCCTGCCAGTTATCGACCAATTCGCCTGGAAAACCCAGGCCCTGCTGGTGTTCCGGCTTAGCCACAAAGGGTCGGCTGTGGGCCATGGCATCGGGTTGGAGGGCAGGCGTTATCAGCAGTTCACCCAGGGGCGGTGTCTCGAATTCGATCTTAAGCATAGTCAGGCTGCGACCCTAGGAGCGATCGGGTCCGGAGCCCGGGAGATCCCGCGCCCACGGTGCGACATGGCGGTGCTCACGCGGGATATCACGCATGTTAAGGGTCGGGCTGAAAAAAATGCCGGGCGCATGAAGTAATTTGCTGAAAGGGAATATCAGCATCAGTATGATCACCAATGACAGATGAACCAGCAGCGCCCCATCGGCCGGTAGCGGCTGCCAATCAAGTGTCAGCAGTCCCAGAGTGAATGCTTTAAGTGACACGATATCGGTATGCTGGACGTATTTCATGACCAGCCCGGAACCGGCAATCGCCAGTAACAGCAATAACATCAGATGATCAGAAGGTGCGCTGATGTAGCGGATGCGATCAACCAGCACCCGACGCGCCCACAGGCCCGTGAGCCCAGCAAACATCGCCATGCCCGCATAGATGCCGATCCACTGGATCATGGCCACCCACCACCATACCGGCTCGGTGAAATAACGCAGGTGCCGCGCGAGTGCGACTAGCATGCCAAAGTGAAACAGCCAGCCGAACAACCAGGTCCATTTGCTGCCTTTGAACAGACTTTCGAAAAACACCACCTCGCGCGCCATTCGTGCCGCGACACCCATGCGGGTTAGTGGCGCCGGCGTAGTCGGGATCACCAACGGGGCCGGAGTCCGGGCATACCGGATCACCCGGGCGGCCACGCCGGTTACCAATATGATGGCCACCAGGTAAAACAAGATGGCGAAGACGGAACCTAGCACCAAGGGAATAGCCCTCCCAGCAAATGGCTCGGCACTGATGACTTCTGCGCCGAACCGGCAAATCCAGGGTGTGTACCCGGCAGGACCGCCTGGCCCCGGCTATACACAGGTGCCACCCGGGCGTGATTCGGCCTCAGACGCAGCCGGTGGGCTTGGGCAGGCCGGCGTACTTACAGGCCTGCTTGGCTGGGCCGTAGGGGAACAGCTCATACAGGTACTTGCTGTTGCCCTTGTCCTTGCCTAGCTTCTTGCCAATCGCCTTGGTCAGCACACGCACTGCGGGCGCGATCTGGTACTCCTCGTAATACTCGCGCAGGAAATTGATCACTTCCCAGTGATGCTCACCGAGGTCGCAATCATCTTCCGTGGCCATGTAACCGGCCACCTCGCGATTCCACTCGCTCAGATCAGCGAGGTACCCCTCCTCGTCAGTTTCGTAGGTCTTGCCGCTCAGTTCAAATGCCATTTCGGCCTCCTGTTACTATTTATCAAATGAAATCAGAGCCAGCTCTGGACCTTGTCGTTGGCACAGGCCAACTCAACAAAGCCATCATAGCCGACTACCTTGATGCCGGGGATCAGCCGATCTTCTGGTAACCCCCGTGCTTTAAGATCCGGCCCGAGCGCGTAAACGCTTATCGCACCGGTCGCTTCAGCCAGCATGGTCGTATGAATGGTTCCAGCCAATGCGCCGTAGACCCCATCCTCGATCAGCAGAATATCGCTGCCAGACTGCGCCAAGCCCAGGCAGATCTTAAGACTCGCTGACTCAAAGGGAGATTTGTTAACGGTATGTAACATGGCGCTGACCTGCAGAATTAGAAGTTAAAAACCACATCCTGCTCTTCAAGCAGGCCCGACAGTTGCGCGCGGCTGACAATCTGGATTGAAGGTTTTTCGGCCCAGTCATCGTCTTCGTCCTCCCAGGTCAAGGGCATCAGATCCGCTTCTGTCAGGCCCCGCTCCTCAAGAGATTCGCGCTCAACATAAAGCCTGTTGACCTCGTAATCACCCAGCGCACGGTAAGTGGGCGAGAAATTCTTCATACCTGAATCGACCGTGTCCTGGCCCTGTTTCAACTGGAACACGCCATCGCTGATAAAGGCCATGCATACCTCCTGCTCGAAAGCTGCACCAATCAGCACTACTTCCAGGCCCTCCAAAGGGTAAACGGTACCGTAGGGAGGGCGGCGGTTGATGTACATGAATTTCTTTGTTTGGCTCATGACGATTCCCTAGTCCCCAAACACCAGTAAACGATCAGCCTGGATCCCAGCCTCAATCAACTGGCCAAGTCCGGAGATACGAAAACCCGGCGCGATGTTGTCACTGTCCTTGCCGTTGCGCTTGGCCTCGTCCGGATCAACGATACCGCGGCGCTGAGCTGCAGCCACACAGACCACCAGATCCAGATCATGTGCCTTACTCAACTCACTCCAACGATTGACGATGTGTCTATCGTCCTGGGGCGGCGTAGTCAGCCGCGTGCCGTTGTTGACTCCATCGTGATAAAAAAACACACGAAATATCTCGTGTCCGGCATCGAGCGCTGCACGAACAAAACTATAAGCCGTATCTGAGGCCTGGTGCGTATAGGGCCCCTCATTCACCATCACTGCAAGTTTCATAAGCAGCGCTTAGAAGCGAATATGCGTAGATGCGTTGAGACTCGGACGCGAGCCACGCCAGTTATCGATATGGAACTTGGTGAACGGCAAACCGGTCGCTTCAAAAAAGCGTGGCCAACCGATGCGGTCGATCCAGTCATTGACGCGCTCCCAGTCCCGTGCGTCTTCCTTGTAGGCCTTCAGGATGCGCTTAACAATGGCAGTGGCTTCAGGCCAGCGCGGTGGGTTGTTAGGCACACCGGAGGCTACTAACTTCTGAAAACTTGGCTTGCTGCGTGCATTGGAGTGATTGCCACCCACCCAGATCGCCAACTTGCTATGCTCAGGATCATTGATCTGCATCGGCGGACAGGGTGGATAGCAGGCCCCGCAGCAGATGCATTTTTTCTCATCGACTTCCAGGGTAGGCTTGCCATTGACCTGTGCTGGGCGAATCGCAGCCACCGGGCAACGTGCCACTACTGAGGGTCTTTCGCAAACGTTCGCCACCAGGTCGTGATTAATCTTCGGTGGCTTGGTATGCTGCACGTTGATGGCGATATCTCCCTGACCGCCGCAGTTAATCTGGCAGCACGAAGTGGTGATATGGACCCGGTTGGGCATGTTACAGTTTTTGAACTCGTCAATGAGCTCATCCATCATGGCCTTGACTATGCCCGACGCATCGGTACCGGGTATGTCACAGTGCAACCAGCCCTGAGTGTGTGCGATCATCGCCACTGAATTGGCAGTGCCACCGACCACGAAGCCGGCTTCTTCCAACGCGTTAATCAGCGGCTCGATCTTGATCTCGTCCGCCACCATGTACTCGATGTTGCTGCGGATCGTGAACCGTACATGACCATCGGCATACTGGTCGCCAATG
Organism: Arenicellales bacterium; assembly: GCA_050256425.1. Classification (GTDB taxonomy): domain Bacteria; phylum Pseudomonadota; class Gammaproteobacteria; order Arenicellales; family UBA868; genus UBA868. The sequence goes on from JBBWVW010000124.1 coordinate 32,259, forward strand.
TCGCATAGTTTTCTCAGAGTAAAGACATCCAGAATACGCTGGGTTCCGGCCTTGACCGTCCACAGCGCGTCACCGCTTTGGGCAACGTGACGAAGCACGCCGGGGCGTGGGTGGTCATGCCAACGCCACTGCCTAAAATTCTTAACCATCAGCGGGTGCATATACTGGAACCCATCAGGACAGCCCGACTCAATCGGCTGGCGCATTTGCTTAGCCATTTTTCTCTCCGGTAAACGTTCGGGGTTGTGTTGCGATCAGATTGGCCGGTTTAACCGGCTGCTGACTGGCGATCTTCGGCCTGACGCTCAAACCATTTAACCGCCTCTTCATCCCAGCCATCCATGCGCACATAAGAAGATTGGCGCGGGCTGGCAATCATGTGCGGATCGACGTCGATACCAATCCCTTCAAGGAAGTTGACCAGACCGATGCGCTCGATCATCTCACCGCAGCGCTCGTGCTCGAGGCCATTTTCTGCCCAGAAATCGATAGTGCTTTCCGCAATCTCGGTAATTCTCTCGTAGTCCTCTTCGGTTTCCAGCTTCATGAACGGCACGATCACCGTGCCCATCAGATCGCCGATCTTCAGCGTCCGTTTGCCGCCCATCAGGATCGTTACACCCTTGTCTTCTCCGGGCGACAGCGCTTTGGGAACGACATTGAGGCAATGCATACAGCGCACGCAATTACGGTTGTCGATCTCAACTGAGTCATCATCTTTGAGACTCATGCAACGGGTCGGGCAACGGGTAATGATGTTGTCGATGGTGTGCTGGCGACCTTTTTCGGCAACATAGGCTTTCCAGGCTTCCTGGTCCACCTTCATGTCATCGCGCCAGGTTCCAATTACCGCCATGTCGGCGCGCTCGATCGAGTTCACGCAGTCGTTGGGACAACCTGACACCTTGAATTTGAATTTGTACGGCAGAGCTGGGCGATGCACGTCATCAGTGAAGTTGTTAACCAGGGTTCGGTGAATCTTGTGCTCGTTGGCGCACGACTGTTCACAACGCGCACCGCCGACACAAGACATGGCGGTGCGCACACAGGGGCCGGCACCGCCCAAGTCAAAACCATACTCGTTGATCTCGTCAAAGAAGTGCTGGGTGTTATCGGTGGTCGCGCCGATAAACATGATGTTCCCGGTCTGGCCATGGAATGTCACCAGGCCCGAGCCCCATTTCTCCCAGCTGTTAGCTAACTGGCGAAGTATATCGGTGCTGTAGTGATTTCCGGCTGGTGGCTGGACCCGTAGGGTGTGAAACTCCCTGGACTCGGGGAACTGCTGGCCAACTTCCGAGAACCGCGGAATGATTCCACCACCGTAACCGTAAACGCTAACCGTGCCTCCTTTCCAATAGCCCTTGCGGGTTTCGTAGGAGTGTTCGAGTTGACCGAGCAAATCATTCGCCACCCCGTTAATACGTTCAGCCGGATGCTCATCGCGCAGGCGCTTAATGCCAGAGACGAAACTCGGCCATGGGCCACTTTCCAGTTCGTCCAGCATCGGGGTTTCATGTTGCTTGTTATCAGCCATAACCAGTACTCCATTGTGTTTGTGGCACCATAGGGTGATAAGCGCCGTCTCGATGGTCGATTCATTCGCTTGGGCTGTCCGCGTCTAGAAGGTGTTACGACACGAAGGCCCGTACCACGAGGGTGCTGATGTGACTCCATTGTATGCACTGCCCGAGGTCGCACCATTCCCCGGGAGGGTATGCCTCACAAAAAACCGTCTTATCCCCATGGGGATAGGATTTACCTTGCAGTGCACAAAATTTCTTTTGAACCATAGGTGCGGTTTCTCCCGAAAACACCATGTATTCAGATGTTTAGTCGACCAAGGCCGGCCACACCAAGTCAGCAAGTGCGTTTACTGACGCCAAGCCATCGATCCAGGCTTAGCCAAATCAACCTTTTGGGAGAGTTTGCGTCATCGCGTCAAAGGCTAGAATTTGGCTCCGTTTCTGCTACCCAGACGAGATACCCAGCACCTGTGCCTCTTTTCGAATCCCAAATCACCCGAGCTGCCAGAACCCAATCTGGGATTCCAGCACACCTGAGGGAAGACAATTTCTCACGTTGGTGGGATGATCGTCTTGCACGATACCGGGGAACGATCGAAGACCTTACCGTCGAGATCGCTGACCCTTTGAAACTCAGCGCTAACGAACGTCACGCCCTGGCCGTGCGGGTACGCGATACCAACATGGCCGTCTATCGATGTCGCCAACCAGAGAATGTTGACCGTGCGGCCATACTGGCACTGACATCGCAACTGGGCCTGGGAAAACCAGACAGCAACCTGTGCGCCGCCGATGACGGCCTGAGCGAACTCGAAGTCAATCATAGCTCCACGCATCAGCGCTATATTCCCTACAGCAACCGTCCGATGGGCTGGCATACTGATGGCTATTACCATACGCCAGAACGCACCATCCGGGCCATGGCGCTGCATTGCATTCGCCCGGCCATGAGCGACGGCACACTTCAGGTCATTGATCACGAAATCGTATTTGGTCTGCTACACCGTTGTGATCCTCGATACACCGCGGCACTCAGCCAGTCAGACACAATGACCATACCTGAAAATGAAGCAGCCGGACCTGGCGTGCGCGCCAGCGTGAGTGGACCGGTTTTTTCTCATGACGGTGATGTACTGCACATGCGCTATAGCGCGCGCAAGCGCAACATTATCTGGAAAAGCGATCCCGTTGTCCGTGAAGCCGTGTCGGCACTGGAGGAAATTCTGAATTCATGTGCTGAGTTGGTTGTAACCCGCCGACTGTTACCTGGCGAAGGTCTGGTATGTAACAACGTGCCACATCGACGTGATGGATTTACCGACTCATCACAGCCCGGGTGTGCCCGCCTGATCTACCGCGGGCGCTACACCCAGGCACTGACCGCTATTACTTCACGGTAAAGACCCGATGCTCTGGATCAGTGAACTCATGCTGCAGAACCAGCCTACCTCTTTCGAGCATCTGATCGCCCTGGTACGTGAAAAAGCACGTGGTGGCGAGCGCTTCCTGCGTATGGATGTCAAACCGCCCTACCCCGACACGCCGGATAACTGGGAAGACCAGGTCGAGAGCGCATTCACTGCCGCACTCGATGCCAGCACCGGGGAGGTTCGACCATGAAACACTTGGGGACGGGCTTCGACCTCGGCGCGGAGTCAGGTGAAGACGCTGGCGCATCCACCGATGCATTACAGGCACAACTTAGCGCTGTGCGCGACCGTCTAAAAGAAAGCGAGGTTGCAATCGACTCGCCACAATGGTGTGAACTGGCACTGCAGGAGGGCCGACTGCTTGTCAACCTGGACGAAGGCGCACAGGCCTGGCACAGCGCTCAACGCTGTTTCGAACAGTTTTGCGCTGGAGCAGCCTGGGCACAAGCCGCTGAAGCCGCCCGGCTGATGTTCCAGTCCGGAGAGCCCGACGCGCTGGTCGCGCTGGGACACGCTGTCTGGCTCGCAGTAACCTTTCCTGTCGACCCGGAGCTGTCGGTTGCCCTGCTTCAGGATATCGTCGATGAGACGCCGGATGATTCAGACGGCGCAGCCGTGGCAGCAGCCACTGCCGCCTATGTAGTGGATCTTCGGGCGCAGGGTAGCAAGCGCGAATCCCTGTCCTTCTTTGCCAACCAACTGCTGGGCACCGTCGCACGGCGACACAGCGGTATAGAAAAACAGGAAGATTTCGAGCAATGGATTCAACGCCTGGAACTTGATGATCCGACACAGTTCCTGCCGCGCCTACGCAACGTGGTGGACGTACTGGTACAGGATAACTGGTGGATAGATCGCGATCTCATCCAAACCTCGCTACCCATGCAATGACAACGATCATGGCAACCTCCAACTATTGGCGCGAGACCCCACCCCAAGCCGCGACGCCCGATATCGATCCTGTCGTTGACCTGGTGTTTGGCATCCGTGGTCGGCAGATTCCAACCGATCACGCCTGGCCTCTATCCGAGGCGATCACCCGGGTCCTGCCCTGGCTGGAACAGCAAGAACAGGCCGGCATTCACTTGATTCACGGGGCCCAGTCGAGCAATGGCTGGCAACAACCCCCAGACGACGGCACGATCGAGCTGTCAGCCAGAACGCGCTTCGTACTGCGCATTCCCTCTGCGAGTGTGGATGCAGCCAGAGCTCTGACCGGGCAAACACTGGACATCTCGGGCTATTCCATCGACCTGTTGCAGGCCCGTGTGCGAGCGCTGTTGCCGCTCACAACGGTTCTCGCCCGCCATGTCCGGGCGGGCGATTCCAGCGACACTGAAAGCGCCTTCCTCGAGGACGCAGTAAACTGGCTTTCCGATCTGTCCATTACCCCACGCAAAATGCTGTGCGGTCGCGCCCATCGCTTGAACGCTCCCCAAGGCGCGATCCTTACTCGAAGTCTGCTGTTGGCCGAACTGACGCCTGGGGAAGCTGCAACTCTGCAACAGCAGGGCCTGGGTCAGGGGCGCCTGATGGGTTGCGGCATATTCATGCCATACAAGAGTATTGATGCGGTATACGAGCCGCGGTCAAACATCAACGACTAGACAAAACCGAGTTGCACAAAATACCAAACGGAGTACGACATGCCAATTGAAGTCGATGGAACAATCATTGCCACAACCGCGAGTACCTTTCTCCAGGACCCTGATGCGTGGAGTAAAACGGTCGCCGAGGCTATGGCAGCGGCGGAGGGGCTGGAGTTGACTGCGCAGCACTGGGATGTCATCGACTATCTGCGGCGAGAATATTTCGAGAATAATGGCCATCAGCCGAATAACCGCGCCCTGCTTAAAGAGATGGGGGCGCGCTGGGGACACAAAGTCAATAACAAGGAACTGTTTGACCTTTTCCCCGGCAATCCGAGTAAGCAGGCTGGCCGCTTGTCAGGACTCCCGGAAAGCATGCGCAAAGGTGGCTACTGACAGGCCTCAGCCTGATTGAATGACCCAGACCCCAGAGAATTCATTACCGACATATCGAGGACACAACCCATGAGCGAAAAACGAGAACTGATCCGCAAAATGATACAAATGCAGCGTGAGTTCATAGCCCAGGAACAGCAGGGCGGAATCGAGCAGAAGGATTATTTTCTTCCAGACAATAATCAAAAACTCTCAGGCTACCGTGAATCTTATGCGGAGGTAGCCGCACGCGTCATCGATCTGGCACACGAGGAAAAAGGCTCTCGCCGCTGACAGCCCGGCGGACTGTTGGTGCAGGCCCGAAAATCCTAAAGCGCGAGTTGTTCGGCCAGGCCGGCGATAGACTCACCCGCATCTGCGCCCTGGCTACGATAGGCGCTGAGAATCGCGTCAGCACCGGCGCGCCAGTGGCCCTGGCCCTGGCGCACCGCCTGCTTAAGTAACGCGCGGTTGTCATCGGCCAGCCAGCCCTGATAGGCATTGTACAAAGCCGGAAATAACTGCTTGCGCGCGGGCGTCATACTGGCAAAGTAAAAATGCAGCGGTGCCTGTTCCTCCTGTGTTAACAAGGCCGGCAATACCGTAACGCAATCAGCCAGGTGATCGCGCACAGCGCGTGCCAATACCTCTGCCACACTTGGGCCCAGTGCCTGCAGCATGCGCTCCCAGTCGTCCCCAAGCCATCGCCCACACACCAGTTCGCCCAGTTCATGCAGGATGACCGTTTCGGTAAATTCATCAGTCATGCGCTGTAACGCGGTTTCAGCGTCACCAGCGAAGCCATAGCAGTCCAGCACTCGTGACATGGCATTGCGCGGTTTTTTCCAGCGCCACTCGTCAACCATCTCCCACAGGACGCGCCGCAAAGACTCCCGGCGTATCCAGATCACATCACCGCGAGTCATCGCCGGAGGCGCCATTAGCTCACGCACCAGTTCAGCCCCGGTTTGAAACAAGCGATAGCCTTCTCCATTTTCCACTCGGATTAGTTCCCCGACAAAAAAAACGGGTTTACCCAAGCGGCCAAACCCTGCGCTGTAACAATAGCCGCGCGGAACCAACCAATCATTGACGGTGTCTGCATCAAAAGGATCAACTCGGTGTCCCAATATTGGCAGCTCTTGATAATCTGCCCCCCGCAGGTCCGCCCACTGCTGTTCTCGTGCGTCGACCCACTCGCCCACCTCGGCCGCACCCAGCACGACCTCTAACCCAAGCTGCTGGTGCCAGCGGAAATACTCGCGCATATGCATCAGATATATGCACAGCGTATAACTGCCCGCATGCTGCGCATCCGAAACATCGCAGTTGTACTGTACAGCGCGCAATAATGACTGTGGCAGGGCCGGCATAAACCACACCTTAAGATAGAATCCCTGCCCAGTGCAATGACTATGAAAACCCGGATTCGTGACCAGTGGCAAGACCCCACACGCCAGGCTTCCACCGAGGGCAATGCCTTGGCGCTGGCCTATGTCTGTTGGCAATTGGCGCTTACATCGGCACGCAATCTGCATGCTGAAGATTTTGTATACCAGGACGATATCCAGCGCGTAGGCGTCATCCGTGAGTATCTGGTGTTCTTAGCACACACGGCTGATCGACTGGCCTTCGAGTTACTCGACGAAGCGCAGCGCGCACCATTTATATCCTCCTTGGCAACCGGCTGTGCCAGACATTTTCAGCGCAATACGGAGGAAATCCTGGGCACCGGAGATTACGCCGGCCAGTTTATCGATGCCCTGAATCGACGTAACAGCGAATATGGTCAGTGCGCCTTTACCAACGGCGCCCCGGGTTACAGCCTCCTGAGAGCGTTTGGCGACCGCATCCAGATTATTATGGGGCGCGATCAGATCAATCGCTGGGTGATTGATCAGGTGATGGACATCGACGGGCCCGAAGCAGTGGCGCAACTCGGGCGATCACTGCAAAAACTCTACGCTACCCAAAAGCCTGCGCCCAAAGGCTAACAGTAACCAGCGCTAACATACGGGCATCCTTCAGTCTTTTGCCCAATCCGCAGCGTGATCCGTGGTCTGATTCTGGCCGTCTTCAAACCCCGCTGAGTAGGCTGTGCTGATGCGCTGTTCTTCCCGCTGGGGGTTGCCCAGGTATCCCCCAACCCAACCCTGTAGATAATCCGGGTCTACGCCCATGTTCTCAAGTTGATTAACGGTCTCGTAGTATGTGCTGTTCATTTGGCAGGCCTTAAAAAGAACTGGAAACCAACATCGGATTATTACATCCTCGAACGCTCAACCGGCATAGCACCGCCCGTCGGGTTTTCTATATAGGCATCAGGCTTCCCTATCTGATTGACGACCCGGCTCAGCCTAGGTTCTCCTCAGGGGAAACTTGCCATGAATCTCACCCACGAAGACAGCCTTCGACTGAATGTCCTGATGAGTGCCACCCTCACCGTACGCATCGATGAGGCGGCGATGTGCGTACAAGGCCTGAGCTGCACTGCCAAGCACCGGGTCGACCTGAAACCAACCGGTGATCCGGACCGTGATCTTAGAGTAGTCCGGGAGAATCTTGCCGCTTCGGCCATTGCCACAAAGCCCTAAAGGAAGGGAGTGATGCCGACACCGTCGTCGAAACACTGGTCGCTATGGAAGGTTACTTTGCAGCAGCGCGCGACATGGCGCCATTGCCACGATCGAGCGCGACCCTGCAACAGGCGGTTGCCGAGCGGCTTGCGAAGCTGAATCAAGAATGCCCGACGCTCGTCATCAAAAAACACGCCGACCGGTTATCTACAGGCAACTCGCGGCGCTATTCACGCTGACCCTTGCAGGTGAACCTCTGGTCGCACCAGTTTTTGCGCGCACCGACGCGCTCAGCAGCCTGATGCGCCCTAAGCTCATCCAGCGCTGGCACCGGTAATGGCTGCACTGGCGACCCTATCTGAGGTCGCTCCCTGACGGGATGCGGCCGCTTAGTTGCGGCCATGCACCCGGGCAGGCTTACCACTCGCCGCTGGCGCCAGCCTCCATGATCTCGGTCATCGCATCCCGAACACGGATCGCATCCTGTTTCAGATCTTCGGGCAAACTGGAGCCTTGGCGCCAAGCCAGCGCCAGCCAGCTGACGTCCCAGTCCAGGGTCATCAACCAGATACTGCCGTCAGGCTGTTCGACTACTGAGATACGGCAAGGAATAAAGATAGCAAACTCGGGGCTGAAGTCCAGCATCCGCCGCCCTACCATCGCGTCGCAGAACTGCAGAATTTCGACCCGCAACGCCGGTTCGCCAGTGATGGCGCTAACATCCTTCCAGAAATGGTTGTGTCCGACTTTCTTAAAGTTAACTTCATTGGCCTTGATTTCCATGGACTCAATGACATCGTCAAACTCGACACCCTCAGCGACTTTTTTCTTAGCGGTCATGAAATTGAACAGTTGACGCATTGACATGCCACTGACCGCTGACAACTGGTCATACAACTGTTTTTTCAGTTTGCGCGGAACCGGGTCCATTACCGGGTTAACCGTTTTGGCTAATTCCTTGCGCCGGTAGGCCTGCGCCTCTTCCGACATGTCGCTCAGCAGTCGGGCACCGGCCTCGACCTGTGGCTTAAGCTCCTCGGCGGCCTCGGCCGACAGTTCCTGAGCGGCGGCAAAGCGGGCTCCCAGCAGCAGCATGACGGCGCTGGCAGCCACGACAGCGAATGGTGTGTTTCTCATGTTAGATATCCTCAATGGTGATAGGCAGTTGGCCGCACCGACTGCTGGGGTCAAAGTGAGCTTGTGCCAATACTCAGATATTGCCTGTAGTCCTGACCCGAAGCCAGACCCGAAAAACGGGCAGGCTGTCACCAGCCCTGCCCGTTTGGTTTTCTTGCAAGCCGGATAACCGGCGTGCGCCCAACCTTGACTCAACCGCTGACGAGGTCGGCCCAGCCCTGGTAGGTCTTAGCCTGGATAAACCCGGCGTAGGCAAGGGGGTTGATACTCTGCGTATAGACGGCAGGGTTCAGGTACTGCCCATAGGCCATTGGATTAACCAGGTCCAGGTACGACATGGGGTTGAGGTACTCGACATAGGTCACCGGATTGAGCCACTGCGATAGATTTTCGGCCTTGAAAAATGGCGCGTAAAATTCTGCACCCATGAACTGAGCGTAAAAAGCCGGGTTCATGAACTGCACATAGGTCTCGGGGTCAAGGAATATCTTGTAACCCTCGGGTGTTGCCAGGTTCAGCTGCATTGGAGCAGGCATGGTCGAGCCATTGAACCAGTTAACCGGATTGGCATAACGCAAAGTGGTTCCCACGACCTGATCCGTTACCGAAGGTGTCGGGGCCGATTCATTGGCCAGGGCGGGTATGCTGCTCAACCCGGCAACAACGGCAAGTATGGCAATGGTCTTTTTCATGATGTTTTCCTCAGTAAGAATGGTTAGAAACTGTTCAGTCAGGATTGCGGCGCAGCCCAGCGAATCAATGGCAGTATCATACCAGTATTTAAAATAATTGCAATATTATTATATTCTGATTCTTAATCTTAATAATAAGAATACCTGATGATATATTATCTTATGATCAGTTCTACTGTTCGCGGGTGGCCAGGCGGCGCTTGCCATGCCATTGCTGATAATTCAAACCGGTCTCGTAACCCCGCTCAGCGACATACTGCAACACCCGCGACAATCGGTAGGCCCGCACCACTGAATCTATACGGAATATCTCCTGACCTGCGCCATCGAAAAACACGACTGTCGGCGCGTAATGAATCCCAAGCTGACTGGCCCACTCGCGCGCCACCAGGCGGCGGCCCTGTGGGGTTAGCACCGGGGTATCGGACCACATATCGAGTTGCACCGCATCCATCAAGCTGCAGTAGTGCAAACTCCGTTCGTCAGCCGCCAGTGCGGTATGCAGCAGGTCACAGGCGTGGCAGCTCGGCTGCTCAAAAAACACTGAAAGCGGTCGGTTGGCGCTGAAGTGCGAGCGATCCAGCAGGTACGGAGGTTCCATAAAAAAAGCCTGCTGGTTGAGATCATCACGCTCAAACTTCGGCGGCGGGTCGGCGCGCTCAAGGTAGTCGCGAAAACTCTCACGCAGGTAATGATAGCCAGCAACGTATTCCAGCGCTGCGCGAAAACGGTACGGCGGATAATAACCGCGAAGACGGAAAATCTCGTTTCCGCCAGGACCAAAAAACACCAGCGATGGCGTAAAGTTGGTCCCAAGCATTACCGAGAAATCCCGTTCGGTCAGGGTCTCACCCTGAATGTCGGTGACCGGCAGGTCGCCCCAGATGTCGATCGGGACCACGTCGAAATGCGCTCGGGTATAACGGGCAATCTCGGGGTCGCCGAAGTTGGTTTCAAGCAACGCCTCACAATAGGCGCAGTTCTCCTGCCCGAAATACACCACCAGGGCGCGTTTGTCCGACTGCAGCGCTTCGAACAAATCCTCACGCAGATCGAGAAAACTTACCTTGAACCACTCGGGAAGATCGAGATGCCGCTGGCGCGGCTGGTCATCTATCAGGGATGTTTCGGTCTGGCCCATGATGTGCTGGCTTGAGAAAAGGCGACTGCCTGTCGCCAACTAATCCTCCGCGGTCTTGCGCAGCTAAGGAATCTTTACAACGCAAGATATCCGGGATTATCGGAGATACCTTTGACACGAGGCACGTTCGCGACCACATCGCGAATCACTTTGCGGTCACGCAGGTACTCGGCCACCACATCCCAGATATCTGGCAGTTCATCAGGCTGGGGGTTGACGCTCGCCCAGCCAGCCACCTTGTATATACGTGATGGATCCAGCGGTTTGCCATTCAGCTCCAGTGCGGACAGGCGCTCGCCGATCGGCGCCGTCGGGTTGATGGCATAGCGTAATCCACCAACCCGTACCATATCGCCACCCATCTGGTAGTAGGGATCGGCATTAAAGAGATTGTCAGCAATATCCTCGAGTACCAGTTTAATGGTCTCACCGCTCATCTCAACGAGGGTAGACTTGGCGTAGGTGATTCCCGTCTGGTCCATCAACCGCTCGACCGTGATTGGGTCACCCGGCAGTACGCTGGTTCCCCAGCGAAAGCCCGGGGAGAAGGCGATATCGGCACCACGCACCTCGATCAATGCATCAACAATGACCTGATCGAATGTGCCAATAAAATTGCCGCGCCGGTACAGTGTGATCTCGGTTGTGGCCAACACGGTATCCAACTGCTGTTTAAATGGCTCACGCGCGCCTTCGACCAGCATCGCCATCTCGGGGTCCGCTGGCAACAGGTTGGCAAATATCGGCAACAGGCGAAAGCGGTAATCCGCCACTCGCCCATCGCGCACATCAAGATCCATCACCGAAAGAAACTTGGTATTCGACCCTGAATTAACGACCAGGGTACGACCACCGGCATTGCTGATCACACTGGGCTTAGGTATTCCGTCATGAGTGTGACCGCCAAGAATGACGTCGATCCCAGTCACCCGGGTCGCCATTTTCAGATCCACGTCCATGCCGTTATGCGAAAGCACCACAACCACCTGTGCCCCTTTGGCTCGGACCTCGTCGACCATGGCCTGGCACTGTTCGTCGCGGATGCCAAAACTCCAATCCTCGATCATGTAGCGTGGGTTGGCGAGTGTGGTGTAAGGAAAGGCTTGACCGATAATAGCGACCGGGATGCCGTTCATCTCACGCATGCTGTAGGGCTTGAATACCCGCCCGGAATCCTCGTCAAAGGCGGGCTTACCCTCAAAGGACGCATCCTCGGTCAGCATAATATTCTGTGCCAGAAACTCGATCGGGGGCAGTTCGCGCTCAATAATCTCGCGAACCCGGTCCATCCCGTAGGTGAACTCCCAGTGCCCAGTCATGATGTCAACGCCCAGCAACTTGCAGGCATCAACCATATCCTGACCCTTGGTCCACAGCGAAGTCGCAGATCCTTGCCAGGTATCACCGCCATCGAGCAGCAGGCTGTTCGGCCGTGACGCGCGTAACCGTTTGACCAGCGTCGCCAGATGGGCGAACCCGCCCACCTTGCCATACTTGTGGGCAGCGGCCTCGAAATCCAGACAGGTGAAGGCATACGCATTGGCCGATCCCGCTGGGATACCAAAATGCTCTAAAAAGCGCTCGCCCACCACATGCGGCGGTTGCCCAAAAGCTTTACCGATACCAATATTGAAATTGGGTTCACGAAAATGCACGGGCATCAACTGTGCATGACAGTCGGTAAAATGCAGCAGGGACAGATTGCCAAAGGTAGGCACGTCATAGTCTGTAGCCTCGGCAGAAGCGCTACGGCCATTGACAGCCATACCAGCAGCGCTGGCTGCGGCAAGCAAACGCATAAACTCACGTCGGGTCAAACTCATAGCGCTACTCCTTCAGTTGCGTTGTTCGGACGGCCTATGGGAGGGGTTCCAAGGGTAAGGAAACTGAGGTGATCTGGCCCAAGTGCTAAAGCGCGTCGCTGAACAGCAAACGGCGATAAACAGTGACTGCTCCCGTGGGGTCGGGTGGAAAAAAAACCTGGCCGCAAGAGCCAGGTTTTTTCAGTTGTGGTCCTGGCTCGCGTCGTGCTGTGTCGTGTCAGCATTCCAAACTCGGGCCAGATAAGGCGTCTTGCTTTATTGGCGCTGGCTCGGCACCTTGAGCGGTACGCCCGCGTTCATGATGGCCTCGTAATACTCCAGCGCCTTGTACTCGGTGCCCTGAGCTTTGAACGGAGACGCTCGGACCTGCTTGTTACAGCCGCCGTAGCGCCGATGTACCGTTCCCCACGGTTTGCCGGACATCGACCACTTGGTCCGGTAGACCGGAAAGCCCACGCCATGGCCCAGGCCCGCGCTCAGCACGTCACCGCGGACGCTGTTGCCTGCGTTCTGTACGTGGCAGTTGGCGCAGGAGAAGTTCAACTGGCCGCGCTTGGCCCAGTAGAACTGGCGACCTTTCTCATACCAGGCCTGTGCGCCGGGTGCCGAGAAATCCACCGCCATCGGCTTGCCGTTGAATTGCGACCTGTAGTGGGCAATGAGTCGCGCCATCTTGCCGCGCTTGACATTCTTGATCGGCTTTTCACCATTAGCCTTCAAACACGCGTTCAGGTCGGCCACCAGGGTGCGCAGATCATCGCTGGCCCCATCGTACACCGGGTAAGTGTTTGCCGGCGCCAGGTTACAGTCGCCAAAGCCTTTGCCATTGGCAAAAGGCGCAGCCCATTCCTCCTCAGCCTTTTCCATCTCGGGTTCATAAGGGGCAAACTCCATCATCAATTCCCAGTTGGCCCGCCGATGCGCATACTGTGGCAACACGTTAACCCCATCGGCATAATCTTCCAGAGTCACGCCCGGAAAACGCTTCAGGAAAAAGCCCTGAAACTCAGCGATGTCGTTGTTAATTTCAGCCTCGGAAATCGCCTGGGCAGTCGAGGCAGTCAGTACTGCCATGCCCATGCCGACTGCCAGTGATACCAATTTTTTCATCAGTCCCCTCCTCAGTATTGGGCTGCCGGCGCCACGGCCGGCAACACTGGATGCGTTATATGTTTACTTGACCGCCTTTTCGACGGTGCCGGTCTCACCCTTGTTGTCGGTCCAGCTGACGCTGATCGTGTCACCAGACTTCGCGCTAGCCATGGACATGCCGATGAGCGGATTCTTGGACACGCCGGCGCCCAGATTGGCCTGAGCGATCACCGCGCCGTTTACGGCGAAATCCATGGTCTGGATATAGTGCGCAGGTATCTTCTCACCCGTTTTCTTGTCCTTGCGCAGACCCGTTTCCATGGGGTGCTTGGCAAGAACCATCACGTCGCGACCGCCAGTCTTGTTCTTTTTGATCTTCATCTTAGTAGATGCCATCTTATTGATCTCCTACTGAGTTCTGTCGGGTTAACCGCCGCAACCGCCAACGGTGACTTTGATCTCCTGAGAGGTCTTGTACACCTTGCCACCTGCTTTAACGTAGCAGTTGACTGCGGAGGTCTGACCCATCTTGATGCGGGCACTGAACATGCCACCGGCACTGCCAGCGGCCATCTGTAACGAGGTTACGAACGGGGAAGGGTTTTTTGCCACCACGACCGCGATTGCCTCGACGTCTGCAAGGGAGGTCATCACCTTGATCGGCACCACGGCACCGTTTTCGGCCTGCAGCGGCGCCTTAAGGGTGACGTCGCCACTGTCTTGTGCATCCGCTGAGCCAAAGAAGGCGTTCAGCGCGTCTGCTTCGCTCTTAGCCTTGAATGCTGCCTCGGGCCAGGTGGCCGCGAGAACTCGAGCCGGGGCGAGCAGCCCGGCGCCCGCTGCCACGGCGATCGCGCCCGCCGCCATAGAGCCTTTAAGAAAAATTCTGCGTTTCATGAGTCTTGCCTATCCTCTTTTATTCAAGATGTGTCTTATTTAATCGCCGGGGTATGTTCATCCGGCTACGGGTTGCTGCGGCCTAGATAGAAAGCAGCCAGTCCACGATATTGTCGATGTCCTCTTCGCTGATTAACTTGTGTCGACCGAACGGTGGCATCGAAGTAGTGGGGTTTGTGGCGGTAGCGTCCCATACTCGGGCGCGCAAATCGTCGCGGTTGGGGAAGCGAGCTGCCATCGCAACCAATGGTGGTGCGATGTTGCCACCTACAGGGAAGCCTTCAGGCCAGGGGTTAACCATTGCCTGGTGGCAGGCGAGACAGTTACCGGCCTTGCGGGTGATTGCCGTGCACCAGCCCTTGATGATGGTGTCTGCATCCTTGGCAACCTTCTTGCACTGCTTTTCTGTGGGCCAGTCACCAGCTTGTGCAGTTGGGCCATATCCAGCCGTCGCCGCAAGTACGATCGCTGCGCCACAAGCGACCAGAGCAGTCTTCAGTTTGAGCATGGCTATCCTCCAGTTACTGGTGCCGTACCTGCCAGAGTCCGGCACACTATATTTTTTGAGTCCTGACAACCCCGGAACAAGCATCAGGGTAGGAGGGTCGCATTTAACTCAAGTTCTACAAGATTATCAAGGATTAATGATATTCTAAATTATCGAATATTCTTATGTATGACCTAACAGACCTTTTCAATCAGGTTCTTGCTAATGAAATCTTGCTCACTTTGGGCCTAGTATTGGCCGAAATCCAGTTTTCTCCGCGCTTTATCCTTTGATGGCAATTGATAGCAATTTCTTGTTGACCCCCTAGTTAAATCTTCTAACAGCTCTAATTAATTCAATGGGTTTTAGCGATTCGCCGCCGCTTAGCGCATTCAATCGTGCATCATCTGCGTTTTAATTTCCTTTATTCGTGCGTTGATGCTGGCCTCAAGATAGGCACTACCTGTACCGTAGCTGGCGGCAGTTTCTAACTGTGCGAGTGCCTGATCGTATTCATCACGCCAGTAGTGATATTCAGCCAGGGCCTGAAACGATCGTTCCGGGTGACCGGTTTCCCCTTCAACGCGGGCCAACAGCCGATAAAGTTCAGCCTGTCTTGGCGCCTCCCTTAAAGCGCCCCGCAATACCGAGTGCGCATCGACAAATTCACCGGCTTTCATCAGGGTATCGGCCAGGTAGTACGCCATGGCAGGTGATCGCCGATCTGACTCGCCCAAAAACTGTAGTACAGACACGGCCTCATCTGCAGAGCCACTCGCAAGCAGGGCCTGGGCAAGAGCGACCTGATAAGGCAGGTAATCCGAGTAATCCGCCACCAGATGCTTGGCATTTTCAATCGCACTTTGGTGATCCCCCAGCCGTACCTGGGACAGCACCAGGCCATAACGTGCAGCCCTTGCTACTAGAGCATCCGTCGAGCGCACTTCGTGCGCGAAGGCAGCCGCCGATTTTTCAGCCTCTTCAGCGAACACCGCACGAATTCTCGTGCGCGCATGGTAATAATCAAGCGAGGGCGCAACAGAGAATCGCGGGTATTGCCCAAGGCGCCCCTCTACTAACGCCAGGCGGTTCTGGGTCAGCGGGTGCGTTCTGAGGTACTCTGGTGCACCAACGGCCTGGAGCCGGTTCGCCTGATCCAATCGCCCCAGAAAGCCCATCATAGCCGCAGCGGGATAACCTGCCTCGGTAAGGATCATCAGCCCCAGTGCGTCGGCTTCACGCTCATATTCACGGTTGTAACGCAACTGATCAGAAAGCGCCGCGCCGCTGGTTGCCGCCATCGCAGCCGCGCCGACCTGGCCGCCCAGCAAGATCGCCGCGATGATACCCGCTGTCGTTGGCAACTGGCGCTGGCGCGCCCGATCCATCATCCGTGGCAGATGGCGCTGCGCCACATGGGCCAACTCATGAGCCATGACGGAAGCCAGTTCAGCCTCGTTTTGCGTTGCCAGAACCAGCCCGGTAAAAACAGCGAGCCGCCCACCAGGGCCAGCGAAAGCATTGATAAGTTTGTTATCAATCAGGAAAAACCGCAGGCTGTCGGCATCGCCTTCAAGATCAGTGGTCAGTCGCTGACCCAGACCCTGTATGTATTCCAGTAGCAGCGGGTCATCTATGAAGCGCATCTGCTGGCGCGCTGAAGCGATAAACTGACGGCCCATCGACTGTTCTTCAGGGGTAGTGACGATACCCACGCGGGTATCCCCCAGAGATGATGCTAAGTGCACCTCACCGACCGTGCCGGTACTCACTAGGGACAATACAACGAACAGCCCGAAGGACAGACGGCACCACCCAGTTTTAAACCCCGTCCTGTTCACCACGCTAGTTTAACAAAGCCCCTGTCAGGGGGGATTTGGTTTCAACGCGGCCGAGCTTTAGAATCGCCGGGCGTGTGGCTGGATCAGATCGGTCCTCAGTTACAAATACACGCCCGATGGCCTGGGTGCATGATGTGGAGAGTCCTATGCTGCAAACATTCAGCGATGAACAATTGAAAGATCGTGAACAGCAACTGCAGGCGCAGTTCGCAACTGCCTGCGATGCCGGCCTGTCACACGATATGACGCGTGGCAAACCTGCCCCCGAACAACTTGACCTAGCTGGGGAGATCCTTTCGCTACCCGGCTCCGGCAACTTCCGTGATCCACACAACACTGACTGTCGTAACTACGGAGGTATCGACGGGCTGCCCGGGCTAAAAGCCCTGTTTGCTGCAATTCTTGAGTGCCAGGCCCAAGATGTCATTGTCGGCGGTAGTAGCAGCCTGACCCTGATGTATGACAGCGTTGTCCGAGGCATTCTTTTCGGTGTGCCCGGCGGCGACAAGCCCTGGGGTCAACAGGGCACCGTGCGCTTTTTGTGCCCAGCGCCTGGCTATGATCGCCATTTCGAGATCACCAGCCACCTGGGATTCGAATTGGTCAATGTCGAGATGACCGACGAAGGGCCTGATATGGACCGGGTTGAAGCACTCGTGGCCGACCCGTCAGTAAAAGGAATCTGGTGTGTACCCCGTTACAGTAATCCCACGGGGATTACCTACAGTGAGGCTGTGGCTAGACGGCTTGCTCGGATGACAGCTGCACCGGACTTTCGCATCTTCTGGGACAATGCCTACGCCGAACACCACCTGACCGAAAAACGTACGCCGGTACCGGATATCCTGGGTGAATGTCGTGACGCGGGTAATCCGGACCGAGTACTGATGTTTGCTTCGACCTCGAAGATGACACTGGCCGGGGCCGGTATTGCGGCGATGGCTGCCAGTACCACCAACCTTGACGATGCCCGTCGCCACCTGGCCGTTCAGACTATTGGCCCGGACAAAATTAACCAGTTGCGCCACTTGGCGTTTCTTGGTGATATCGATGGACTTCGCGCTCATATGGCCCGTCACGCCGAGATTCTCAAGCCCAAATTTGCACTGGTCCAGGAAATTCTTGAGCGCGATCTTGGCGGCAAGGGCGTCGCAACCTGGTCTAATCCAGCCGGCGGCTACTTTGTCAGTGTCGATGGGCCCGATGGATGCGCCCGAACAGTAGTTGAAATGGCAGCGCAGGCTGGGGTGAAACTCACCCCTGCGGGGGCGCCCTTTGCCTACCGTCTCGACCCAAGGAACGCAAATATACGCCTAGCGCCCACTTTCCCTCCGCTCGAGGATATTCACCAGGCCATGGGGATTTTTACCCTTTGCCTGGAGCTTGCAGCGATCCGGCAACGACTGGGCCAGACCTGAGGTTCCGGGCAAAACTAAAAAGAATTTGTACTTTGCACCGCAATATGTTTTAAAATTTGGTTATCTACTAATATATTGTGTATTCCCCCGTTCCCTAAAGCTGCTGTTCTCGATCGGGGCCGTGGACTGCAAAGCGACCCTTCTGGTTATGGGAACATCGTTCAGTCAGTTAACCCAGCTCCACCGGGTACGCGACCAGCCAACAAAGATCAGCGCTGAACGGATGTCACTGAATCTACTGCAACCGTGAGGAAACAAAGCTATGCCCGACTCTAACCAGGAACTCGACGCCCGTGGATTGAACTGCCCGCTACCGATATTGCGTGCCAAGAAGGCACTGAACGGTATGGCGGCCGGTGAAGTACTCAAAATAATGGCCACAGATCCCGGATCGGTAAAGGATTTTCAGGCCTTTGCGACCCAAACCGGCAACCAACTGGTGGACTCATCGGAGGTTAACGGCGAGTTCCACTTTTTCTTGAAAAAAGGCGACTAAATCAAACGGCCTTTCTGGCCGTGAGGCGCCTGCTGGTAACAGACCTTGCTAGCACCTTACAACTTCTCGGAGGAACTCCTATGAGTGAAAAAAGTCTGACTATTATTGCAACCAAGGGCACCCTTGACTGGGCCTATCCCCCTTTTATTCTGTCCTCTACTGCAGCGGCGCTGGGATACAACGTGACCATGTTCTTTACCTTCTACGGGCTGCAGTTACTGAAAAAGGATCTCAGCCTTTCGGTCAGCCCACTGGGTAACCCGGGCATGCCCATGCCCATGGCAATGGACAAGTGGTTCCCCGTGCTGGGCACCGCCATTCCTGGGATGCAAGCCATGATGACCGGCATGATGAAAAACACCATCAAAACCAAAGGTATAGCCAGCGTGGCCGAACTGCGTAACCTGTGTCTGGAAGCGGATGTCAAGATGATCGGCTGCCAGATGACGATTGATCTTTTTGATATTAAGCACGAGGATCTGATCGACGAGATCGATCTGGGCGGGGCGGCAACCTATTTCGAACATGCCGGCGAGTCCAATATCAATCTATTTATCTGATTTGTGCGAAGTCATCTTTAGCGATACAAAAAGGCGCCCGTGGGCGCCTTTTTGTTTTACCGCCCTGAAGGCTTTTCCCTCGAGGGCTATTCAAGGTATCAGGCCGCGTCCCGATAAACGCCCGGAATTTGGCTGAGTAAATGCCATCGAGGTCCGATGAGCGTGGCCCTTTTACGTCGTCAAAGCGTCACGGACCCGCTCAAGCCGGGATTTCACCTCGTTTGCCAGCGGCGCAATATCGCTTCGGCCAGTGACCCCCAGCATCACTGTCGGTTCGATAAAACCTACCGTGGTGGATCCGTCAGTTTCTTCCCTGACAATCACATTACACGGCAGCAGCAGACCAATATCCGGGTCGGCTTCCAGCGCCTGGTTTGCCAGTTGCGGATTACAGACTCCAAGAATCCGGTAGGCGGTACGATCGATATTCAATTTCTTTTTCAAGGTCGCCTGAACATCGATCTCGGTCTACACCCCGAAACCCTCGTCAGCCAGTGCGCTGGTCACGGCGTTAACCGCTTCTTCAACTGAACCATTAAACGATGTGCTGAACCCATACAGTTGATGTCTCCTTAAATTAATGACAAAGCATGATTACGAGCACCCACAACTGTGGCAGCAGCGTCCCTAAACATCGCTCGCGAACGACGGTTTGCGCCAAGCAGGATCAGAAACTTTCCTGACCGGCGCTAACCAACGGTAGATAGCGTGGCCAAGTGCTGTCTGGCCAAACTCGTGTCGGGTGTGTGCATCCGAGTCCCGGCCTTCGCCCAGTCGCCATCACCAACGCACAGAGCCTGGCGGTCGCGACAAGGCGGATGCCGGGCATATCATCAGCGGATCGGTTCGACATCACGGCCTTAGCCACGATTGCCCTGAAAGTCAGTGCCATGCTTGTGACACAAACGTTAGTCTTGAATCAGTTTGACCGGGTTACCCAAAATTCAGCTCGTACCGTCTGTCACACAAGTCACTGCAGATATCTGCCAACAGCTTGGCCGCACACCGCAGTGCCATCGTGCAACAAACGCTATTGCGCGGGCTTACTCATACCGGCCACCTCAAGCATTTTCTCGCGGACCAGATTCCAAAGGTCGCGTTGCTTTTGGTCCAGTACCTCGACCTGGTCACGGTAGACCTGGATGCTGGACTCGATTGACTGGCGTTGCAGATCGAAAATCCGGCCATAGACCTCGCCGACGGCTGCTGGATCCGGTATGGCCACAGCCAGTACCTTGCTGACCTCAGCAAAGGCATTTGCGATGTCGTTCATGCGCTGGGTGGCTTCGGCGCGGCCGCGGGTCGCAATAGCGCCAATCTGGGTCAGTTGCTCCTCGGTCAGTTGCAGCGCCTGGAAAACCTGCGCCATTAACTGGTTGGGCATCGCCTGCATGCCATATCCCGGGGGCATGGTTTGCTGGGACATCATCATTGGCACCATGCCGGGTTGTGTTGGCGGGGTCATGCCCCATTGCGCCATTGCCGGCGCTGAGGCGATGAGGGATACAACAAATAAAACTCGAGTCAGTTTCAGCCGGGTGCTCATATTTTTCTCTCATGGTGTCGCCATGGTGGCCTAACGCTACCACGGCAGTAGCAACTGCGGTACACGCCCGAGCAACACACAAGGTGCCCCGGGCTTGTCTCGCGACCAGCCCGCTTAAACGGGGGTCGTCATAAACGATCGATCAATTCGACTCGGCCGTCCCGCCCATACCCTGCAGCATCTTGGTCAGGTCCTCCATCGAAAGCCCGCCGCTCATTGGCGCATTCGCAGAAAAACTGTACGCTGAGGGATTCAGCCACTGGCTGTAGGTCGCCGGGTTGACCAGCCCTGCGTAATTGCTGGTATTGAGGCCTTGGAGGTAGGTCATCGGGTTGATGAACTGGCCATAGGACATCGGGTTGATCATCGGCATGTAGTTCGACGGGTTGAGGTACGACGAGTAGGAAAGCGGATTGATCCAGGAAACCCAGTTACGCGGATTAGCGAACTGGGTGTAGAACTGGGGCGACATGAACTGCTGGTACGCTGCCGGGTTCATCAACTGCGCATAGGTCGTTGGGTTCATAAACGCGGTGTAGCCACCGGGTTGAGCCATGTTCAGCATGCCACTGGGCTGTGGCGTATTAAAAAAGGCGCTGAGACTTTGCGGCATGAACATGCTGCTTAGCCCGCTCAGCGCACTGGTGGCAGTATTAGTAACTTGCTGGGCAGATGCGCTGATCGGACCCAGAGCAAAAGATGCCGCAATGGCTGTGGCGGCGAGTAAACGCTTGTTTGACATAATGGCTATCCTCTTTCATATCACGACGAAATAACAGGGTCGGGGGTAGACACGCTAGCGCGCTCACCACATCGACTACGATTCAGATTATTGCCGGCCACCAGGAATTACCGTGATTGACGGTAGGAAAACCCTGGATCGTGTAGTCGATTATAATCTGTTTATAAGAATATAATAAAACTCCTATTTAAATGTCAAGGGATTTCGGCGCTTCGCAGGAAATACCCGGCGCGACAGAATCGGCAGTGGCATGGGTCATAAGGAAAGGGGGAAGGAAAAATACTTTATTTCAGTACTTTATGCTCCAACACTGGAAACTGGCGGCGCTTTTTACGTGCCCGATCCCGGTCGACCTCGGCCAGGATCACACCCGGGCCACCCGCATGCTCGGCGAGAATATCGCCCCATGGGTCAATGATGAGGCTGTGACCGAAAGTCTTGCGTTTACCCGAGTGCGTGCCGACCTGAGCCGGGGCGATCACCCAGGCCAGGTTTTCCACGGCCCGGGCTTGCAACAGGGTGTGCCAGTGCGCGCGGCCTGTAGGTACGGTAAAAGCGGAAGGCACGGTGAAAATCTCCGCCCCTGCTTCTCCCAGGTATCGGTACAGTTCGGGAAAGCGCAGGTCATAACAGATCGTGATGCCGAGCGTGAGGTCATCAGTGGTCACGGCAAGCGGGCTGTCGCCCGGTGCAATATAGCTCGACTCCTGATAGGACTCCTCGGCTGAGACGCTAACATCAAATAGATGCATCTTGTCGTACCGGCCGATTCTTTCGCCTGAACGATCGAATACCAGGCAGGTATTGGTTACTCGCCCATCGACGGCGGGTAAGGGTGTCGAGCCACCGACAATCACCACGCCCTGGTCCCGTGCGACCCGGGAGAGCATGGCTTCGACCTCATCAGCCCGCTGCGCCGCATCGCGGCGCTGACTGCCAGTGGCAGGCATCAATGAAAAGTTCTCGGGCAACACCACGATGTCCGCACCTGCCGCCCCGGCCTGCTCAATAAAGCCTCGTGCACAATCGAGGTTCTCTTGGAGCACCGCGGTCGAATTCATCTGTACGGCCGCAAAAATCAGTTTCTGATTTGAATCGCTCACCTGGGGATACACTTAGTTGGTTGTTGACGGATTCGACTTCTCCAGCACGAGTTGCAGGCCCTCAAGGGGGCCTGCGACTTGCTCAATTGTGATATCGGACAGCGGAACACCAAAAGACACCAGCCAGTCCCGAAGATCCCGAGCCCAGTGCTTGCCCGCATCGCCGCCGGCGTAGCGGATGCTGATCCGACAGGTTCGTGTGCTTTCAAAGTGCGACAAAACCTGCTGTACAGGGTTGAGCGCCAACAGGGCTGGGGTTGTCGGCTGCGCGGGTCACTGTTCCCGATCCAGCCGGGCGTCAACCTGAAGCTGGGTCACACCGCTTGCTGGCAACACGCCAAAACCACAGGCAAACAGCGCCAGGCCGAACCACAAGCCGGGCCAGTGCCTGCCTTTAGTGGGCGCGGACATCGCTTACATCAGCACCACGTCGTAACTTTCCTGGTTGTGCACCGGCTCGACCTGCAGATGTATCGGCTTGCCGATGAATTCCTGCAGGTCGCCAAGCCCGGCCGACTCCTCGTCCAGCAGCATGTCGATCACGGCCTGCGACGCCATAACCAGGTAACCTTTGGCCTCGAATGCGCGCGCTTCACGCAGAATCTCTCGAAAGATCTCGTAACACAGGGTCTGCGCTGTTTTCTGCGTGCCGCGGCCCTGACAGGTTGGACAAGTCTCGGTCATCAAACGCTCGAGACTTTCGCGGGTCCGCTTGCGGGTTAGCTCGACCAGCCCCAGTGCCGACATATCCGCAATATGACAGCGTGCCCGGTCCCGCGCGAGGGCGCGCTCCAATGTGCTCATGACCTGGCGGCGGTGTTCCTCATCGACCATGTCGATGAAATCGACGATGATGATCCCTCCAATATGGCGCAAACGCAGTTGCCGGGCGATCGCCTGGGCCGCCTCCATATTGGTCTTGAACAGCGTCTCTTCCAGATTACGCTTGCCAACAAAGCCCCCCGTGTTGACGTCTACTGTGGTCATCGCCTCGGTCTGGTCAAAGACCAGTGAGCCTCCCGACTTCAGTAACACCGTGCGCTCCAGCGACCGCTGGATTTCGTCTTCTACCGAGTAAAGATCAAAGATCGGCCGCTCACCGGGGTAATACTCGATTCGATCAACCATCTCGGGCATCAGATCAATGGCGAACTGGCGCACCATGGCAAAGGTTTCCCGCGAATCCACCCGAACCTTTTCTACATCGTCGCGCGCGAGATCTCGGACAACCCTTAATGACAACGGCAAATCAGCATGGATCAGATCGCCAGCGCGGGCAGTCGCCATTTTCTTCTCGATCTGTTCGCGGCTGCGACGCAGAAATTCTACGTCTGCCAAAAAATCAATGTCCTGCTGCGATTCGGCTGCGGTGCGCACGATGAAACCCCCGCTCATTGGCGATTTTTCCAAGGCGGCATCTAGGGTCTGGGCTAAACGGTCTCGTTCATCCACATCCTGGATACGCTGGGAAATCCCCCGGTGCGACGAATCGGGCAAAAGGACCAGATGACGCGATGGAATCGACAGTTGCGTGGTCAACCGTGCGCCCTTGCTGCCGATCGGATCTTTCGCAACCTGAACCACAATCTCCTGCCCTTCATGAACCAACTCGCTGATGTCCGGCTGGGGCCCAGCCAGGTGCTGCGCCCCAGCGTGGGGCTCTTTGTTGTCGCCATTGGCAGGCCCGTTAGCGCGGTGCGATACCATGTCTGCAGCGTGCAAAAAGGCGGTGCGCTCGAGGCTGGCATCAATGAAAGCAGCCTGCATACCGGGCAATACCCGCACGACCTTTCCCTTGTAGATATTGCCGACAATACCGCGGCTGCGGCTGCGCTCTATATGCACTTCCTGCAGGCCACCGTTCTCGATCACCGCTACCCGGGTTTCCTGGGGCGTCACATTGACCAGCAACTCTTCACTCATTGCACATTCCCTTTCTGCCGCCAGCGCGGCCAGATACCCACAGCAGCCAGCAGGCCAGCAGTTTCGCAAAGCGGCAAGCCCATCACCGCTGAATAACTACCCGACAAGGACTGCACAAACACAGCGGCAAAGCCCTGAATCGCATATCCCCCTGCTTTGTCCAAGGGTTCGCCGGTTGCACAGTAGGCTTGTATATCCTGATCAGATAACTGGCGGAATGTTACCGTACTCGTCACAACCCGCGAATGCAGTTCTAGGCCCGCCGCCACCGTGATCGCGGTCAGCACTTCGTGGGAGCGCCCGGAAAGACCTGACAGCATTTCCTCCGCACGGACGGCATCGCCCGGCTTGCCCAGCACCTGGGCATCGGCCACGACAACCGTATCGGCACCGAGACAGACCAGGGGCTGGCTGGGCGCATCTGCCATAGCCGCGGTTGCGGCCTGTGCCTTACTCCTGCTGAGTCGCTCGACCAGTGCCTGGGGTGATTCTCCAGGCTGCGTCGACTCATCGACCTCGGGCACAAACACCGAAAAATCAAATCCGGCCTGGCGCAACAATTCCCCCCGTCGACTCGACTGCGAGGCCAGACACAAGTGCGTGCTCACGATACCCGCCCCGATCGGTGATACGGCAGTCCCGCAAGAATCGCATGGGCCCGGTAGAGTTGTTCGGCGATTACGACCCTCACCAGCGGATGGCCCAAGGTCAGCGCTGACAGCGACCAACATTCATCAGCCGCATCGAGCACCTCGCTGGACAATCCCTCGGCGCCTCCCACCAGCAGGGCCGCATCGCGACCATCGCTCAGCCACTGCCCAAGATGCTTGGCCAGCGATTCAGAATCGTAGGTGCGCCCCGCCGGATCGAGCGCAATGCGACGCCAACCTGGCGGTACCGCCCGCACCAGGCGTTCGCCCTCTTCACGCACCAGTCGCACAATATCCGCATGGCGCGTGCGGCGGGGCGCATCGATCTCGACCAGCTCCAGGCTAAAACCAGAACGCAGGCGACCGGCGTAATCAGCAAACCCCTGACTGACCCAGGTCGGCATACGCCGACCGATCGCAATCAGTTTCAGTTGCACCGTTTCAACCGTCTGCCTGGCTTTCTCTTGCGCTTTTCAGCCGCGATCCCAGGCGTTCATTCCACAAACCTTCGATATCGTAGAAACTCCGCGTCGCGGGCAGCATCAGGTGTACTATCAGGTCATCGAAGTCCAGCAAGACCCACTCACCGTTGTTCTCGCCTTCGACACCGATCGGCTTGAAACCTCGCTTTGCCGCCGCTGCACGCAGTCGCGACGCCAAGGCCAGCACATGCCGGCTCGAGGTACCACTGGCCACAATCATCCAGTCAGCGATCTGCGTCAGGCCACGGATATCCAGTTCCTGAATGCTCTCGGCCTTGGCGTCATCTAGTTCCTGGGTAATCCATTGGCGTATATCTGCCAAGGGCAGTTCGGGTGATTTACTCATAAAGTCCATGTTCCTCTATGTATTGGGCGATGGCAACCGGCACTTGCCGGTCGATGGTCTTGCCACCGGCAAGGGCAACCCGGATCATGGCGGCTGATATATCCACGGCCGGCACTTCAATCGCTGTCATCCATCCGGCTTCGTGCAGTGTCACATCGTCAGCACTGGCAAGATCCCCTGCAACCCACCACGGCGGCAATGGATTCGGTAACGACCAGCCGGGGCGGAACATCACCAGGATGCTTGCCAGTTGCAGAACCTCTTCCCACCGCTGCCAATCGGGCAATGCCAAAGCCGCGTCCAGCCCCAATGCCAGACACAGACATCGGTCCGGGTGCTGTGTTTTGAGCTCTGCCAGGCTGAGGACCGTATAGGACGGCCCCGGGCGGCGCAGTTCACGCGTGTCGATAACAAAACGAGGTTCTCCGGCGATCGCTATTTTCAGCATCGCCAGGCGTTGTTCTGCGCTCGCCACAGGTGCTGGCCGGTGCGGCGGCTGGCCCGCTGGCAGCCACAGTACCTGAGCCCCACCGAGCCGGTCGCTGACCGCGGTGATGGTGTGCAGGTGTCCCAGGTGCACCGGATCAAAGGTGCCACCGTAAACGATCAGCGGAGCGTTGGGCGATTCAGGCAAAGAGGCGATGCCGGACCGGCTCAGGGGCGGATGCTGCCGTCACCATAGACGATATATTTCTGAATAGTCAGCCCTTCAAGCCCAACCGGTCCGCGCACATGCAGCTTGTCGGTACTGATGCCGATTTCCGCACCCAGGCCATATTCAAAACCATCGGCAAATTGTGTTGATGCATTGACCATGACTGAACTGGAATCAACCTCGCACACAAAACGCCGACTCTTGGGCAAGTTATCGGTCACGATGGCATCTGTGTGCCCGGAACCGTAACGCGCGATATGGTCCATCGCCTCGTCCAGGGTATCGACAATGCGCACTGCCAGCACCGGGGCAAGAAATTCGGTCTGCCAGTCAACCTCGCTCGCGGGGATACACTCGGGTGCCAAAGCGCGGGTACGTTCACAGCCCCGCAGTTCCACTCCGGCTTCTCGGTACCGGGGCAGGAGCTTTTCAAGCGCGGCGCTGGCGATTCCAGCGCCGAGCAGCAGGGTCTCCATAGCCCCGCAGACGCCGTAGCGGCGACACTTGGCATTGAAGGCAATATCCACTGCCTTCAAAAGATCGGCGTCATCATCAATAAAGACATGGCAGTTGCCATCCAGGTGCTTGATCACTGGCACCTGCGATTCGGCACTGACCTTTTCGATCAGGCTCTTACCGCCACGAGGAACAATGACATCAATGTATTGCGCGCTGGTGAGCATGGCGCTGACCACAGCGCGGTCAGCCGTTTGCAACACCTGAATCGCGCTCGCCGGCAAATGAGCATCGGCAAGCCCCTGAGACAGGCACTCGCCAATGGCGCGGTTCGAGTTCAACGCTTCTGACCCGCCACGTAAGATCGCTGCATTACCTGATTTCAAACACAATCCAGCAGCATCAGCAGTCACGTTGGGACGCGACTCATAGATGATGCCGATCACCCCCAGAGGTACCCGCATACGCCCTACGGTAATGCCTGAAGGCTGTGCGCTCATCCCGCTGACCTCACCCACCGGATCCGGCAGACGGGCAATCTGGGCCAATCCTTCTGCCATGGCATCAATACGCGCCGGGGTCAATTCAAGCCGGTCGAGCAAAGCGGCCGACAGCCCGGTTGACCTAGCCGTCTTAAGATCCGCAGCATTGGCCTCGCCAATGCGCTCGCGTGCGCTAAGAATCTGCTGCGCCATAGCTTCCAATGCCGCATTTTTTTGCCCCGTGCTGGCCCTTGCCATAAGTCGGGCCGCCGAACGGGCCGCCTGGCCCGACTTGTGCATCCAGTCGCTGATCTGGGCAGATACCATGGATATTTTATTCATCCTTTCAATGATTTATAGCGTAATTCGCATCAAGTGTATTTATACCACAAAGCGTGAGTACGACCCGCTCCAGTTCGGCCCAGACACCCCCAGGCGCCTGACGTTGGCCTTTGAGTACCTGATCGGCAATCGCCAGACCATGCAGCACTCGTGCCCACTGGGCGGTGTCCAGTCGGGTCAAGGCCGCCGAAATACAGGACATCCGGCTACGCCATACCCGGTGCCGCTGGTACACCGACTGACGGTTGGCCCCTGCCGCCAATTCGATGGCCATCTTGTATAGGGCGCGGGTCTCGCGCACCAGTGCCCAACTCACCAACACCGCTTCAGAGCCCTCCCGGCGCAAACCGTACAACATACGCAAGGCGTGCGGCGCATTACCCGCAAGCGCCGCATCGGCCAATGCAAAAACCGAAAAGCGTGCTTGGTCACTGACCAGGGTATCGAGCAGTGTTTCGTCGAGTTGCCGATCCGATCCAAGCAACAAAGGCAGTTTGCTGATCTCCTGCGCTGCGAACAACAGGTTTCCCTCTGAATAATAAGCAAGGCGCTCTATCGCCCCACGGGTCGCTGTAATGCCCTGCGCGCGCAGGCGCTGGTCGATCCAGCCCGGCAGTTGTGCCAGGGCCACCGCCCGCGCCTCGACCGCGATCCCATGCGATTCGAGCGCCTTGAACCACTTGCTGGACTGCGTGCTCTTGTCAACACGGCCCAGAATCAATACCAGATGCGTACTGGGGTCGTTGTCGGCAAGAAAGTCGTTGAGCGTGCGCACCCCCGCGTCACCGGGCTTGCCGCTAGGCAGGCGAATTTCCAGTAAACGGGTACTGGCAAACAATGACAGCGATCGACAGGCACTGCTGATCTGCTGCCAGTCCAGATCCACTCCGGCGGTATAACGCAGTATCTCCTCCACCCCATGCTGGCGCGCCGCAGCACGAATAGCATCGGCACTTTCTTCAATCAGTAGTGGCTCGGTACCAAATAACAGGTAGACATTGTCCAGTCCCTTGCCAAGACGACCAGTGAGGGCGGGTGGCGCTATGCGCAAAAAGATCTCCGGTCTGAGTTACGCCACCGAGAGTGCTCAGACTGGGACAACCAGACCCACCGCAGGCAACTGGATGTTCAAGGCAACACTGCTCAACCGGCGGATAATCCGGCCTACGATCTCGTCACGCATAGAGGCCTTTAGTGCTTTTTCTTGCTCTTTCTTTTGTAGCAACTGGGTGCTCTGGTAGGTGAGATCACGACTGAATGACAGTTGACTGTTAGCGACCAGCACCTGGCCGCTGGGCTCGACAACATGGTAGATCACGTTGTACTGCAGGGTATAGCCAGTCGCGATGCCCTTGCTATCGATAGCGTTGACCCAACGGCTGTATTCCACAGTCGCCAGATCAATAATCACCGTGGCGGCCGCTGAATCCTTAACTGGGTTAACGCCGCTTTGGCGCAGACCCTGGCGCAGGTGGGCGATCAACTCTGGATCCTGACCCGTAACCCACGGTGCCGACATGACAGAAGCCAGTTCAACCTGCCCACGCAGGTGAAACCCGCATCCAGACAACACGGTCGTCAGAAAAAGCAGAAATAGAGTTCGAATCATGGTTTCAACAGA
>JBBWVW010000125.1:0-2925 GCA_050256425.1 Arenicellales bacterium
AGGTCATGGCGCTGGGTAAGGCCATGGAGCACCCTCTGGCGGGATTTGACCTGCGTGATCGCAGTGCCAGCCTATGATTGATCCGGCACAGGCATTCTGGCTTGCGCTCGTGCAGGGCATAACCGAGTTTTTGCCGATCTCCAGTTCTGCACACCTGGTGCTGTTGCCAATCCTGGCAGATTGGCCTGATCAGGGGCTGGTATTTGATGTGGCCGTGCACGTGGGAGCGTTGCTCGCGGTGGTGGGTTATTTGCGCAACGATCTGATCAATATCGCTGGCGGTTGGCTACGCCAGTGGGGGCGCGCTGGCCGCTCACAGAACAGCCATCTGGGATGGTTGTTGATTATCGCCACTTTGCCGGCCGTGGCAGCGGGTGCATTGTTGGATGAGGTCGTAGAGGACTTTTTACGAGATCCTCTGGTCATCTCTGGTGCCACGATCCTCTTCGGTCTGATGCTGTGGTGGGCAGACTGCCAAGCATCTCGCCGGCGGGCCATGCAAGACCTTAACCTGAAAGATGCGCTGTTGATTGGCGCCTTTCAGGCGCTGGCACTGATCCCTGGAACCTCGCGCTCGGGGATCACCATGACCGCAGGGTTAATGCTCGGCCTGTCGCGCCAGGCAGCTGCGCGTTTTTCATTTTTGATGGCGGTCCCCATCATTATCGCGGCTGGCAGTTTCAAGGGGATAACACTTGTTAAAACGTCTGAGGCCATCCAGTGGGAGATTTTTGCACTCGGCGTAGCTGTTGCGTTTGTCAGTGCCTGGGCAGTGGTGGCGTTGTTCCTGCGATTTATCTCACAGGTGGGTATGCTGCCCTTCGTGCTCTATCGGCTGATCCTGGGTGCTGGGCTGCTGATCCTGTTCTGGTAAACCGTAAGGCTAATCGGCTTTTGTGCGGTTCGCCCGCACGGTACTGATCGCCTCAGTACGGCGTCGCTCGACTTCATTGCGTCTCGCGGTGCCATCAAGGTTTGAATCGGCAAGGTCGGAAAGATCAATCTTGCGGGCGGCGTTGAAATAGTCGTTGAGCAGTTGCGCTGGGACATAAGGCCCCTTTGAAGCATTGCCCCGGCCTCGGGAATCTGCCTCGCAGGTCAACACGAAAGATTCGATTCGCTCGGGACGGCGAAAAGCGTCAAGCCGGTTCAAAAGTTTGAGCACAGTCTCAGGACGCAATTCGTCCAGCCGGTGCATCAGCAGGTGTTGCCCGGTCACGAGAATCGCAAGATCACGATGATCATTGGGTACCCCAAGTCGCTGGCACAACGCTTTGACCAGGTGTACGCCGCGGTGTTCATGCTTGATGTGACGCGGCCACTGGTCCTTTGGTGTGGCGCCTTTGCCCAGGTCGTGTACCAGCGCAGCGAACCTGACACGGGTATCGTCAGAAATAGTGGCGGCTGCGGTTAAAACCATAAGTGTATGGATGAGAGCATCGCCTTCGGGATGATGGTCGGCTCTTTGAGTCACACCTTCAAGGGCGTTGATTTCGGGGAACACCCGTGCCAGGGCACCGCAGGCACGTAATACCCGGATGAATTCAGCCGGCGCCGGTTCTGCCAGCGCCCGGCAGGTCTCCTGCCAGACGCGTTCGGCCACCAGCGCATCTATCTCGCCCGAGTGGCAGATGTCTTTCATTAAATCCAGAGTTTCTGGCGCGACGGTGAAACCTCGGTTCTGGTATCTCGCTGCAAAGCGGGCGACACGCAGCACCCGCAGTGGGTCTTCGACAAAGGCGGTGGAGACGTGGCGCAGCACACCATCTGCAAGGTCTGCGGCTCCGCCATAGGGGTCAATCAGCGTCCCGTCAGCATCCTGCGCTATCGCGTTAATGGTCAGATCGCGCCGGAAAAGGTCTTCTTCCAGAGTGACATCAGCGCGGCTATCTGTGGTGAATCCGGTATAACCGGACCCGGTCTTGCGCTCACGTCGGGCAAGGGCGTACTCCTCACCAGTACGCGGATGCAAGAACACCGGGAAATCCTTGCCCACGGCACGAAACCCCCGTTGGCGCATCTCGTTCGCACTGGAGCCGATAACTACCCAGTCACGGTCCGATTCTAAAAGTCCCAGCAGGGTATCGCGTACAGCACCGCCGACAAGGTAGCACTGAAGATGTTCGCAGGGGTCTGACATTAGGGCTAAATCGATTGGCTGAAGCCGCGTAGTTATGGGAATGTGATTCTATTCCTGCTCTGGCAGGCTACCAAGTGCGGCGGAGCATTTGGTTTGTTGCTGGCGGGTGTTCAGCGGTGGTTGTCAGCCGTTTGGAAGGTACACTGCGGCCGAAGACAATGCTCCATTGCCGCCACGATAGCCATTATTCCTCGCTCTTATGAGAAAAACTGTTTCGATGCCCAGATTTTGGTTGTTGTTATGGGGTCTGGCTATCTCGAGACCGAACCATCGATATGGTTTGTTGCCAGGACTGGTTTTATTTCTTCTGCTGAGTGGGTGCCAAAGTGTCGCTTTTTACACTCAGGCGACTGTTGGGCAATCAGAGTTGCTCTGGCATAGCCGACCGATTGGCGAGGTACTGGCTGACCCGCAAACACCGGAGGGTATCCGCCAACGCCTGACGTTGGTTGAAAGCGTTCGCCAGTTCGCGGGTGAGGTTCTGGCGCTCCCGGCAAATCGCAGTTACCAGCGCTACGTTGATATCGAGCGTGACTTTGTCATGTGGAATGTATTTGCCGCGGCAGAATTCTCTGTGGAACCTGAGCTTTTCTGTTACCCGATTGCGGGTTGCGTCGGCTACCAGGGATATTTCAACAAAGCTGATGCCGTGGCTTTTGCCGATAGCCTGGCCGCGCAGGGGTTTGATATATCAGTCGGCCCGGTTGCAGCCTATTCGACTCTGGGTTGGTTTGCAGATCCGGTGGTCAGTTCAGTGCTGAATTACTCTGAACCGGATTTGGCTG
>JBBWVW010000126.1:0-7810 GCA_050256425.1 Arenicellales bacterium
CGACGCTCTTCCGATCTAGCGCGCCGACCATCTATCTTCTGGTTGGGCCCGAAGGGGGATTCACCGCGTGTGAGCGTGATCAACTGACCACAGTGACGAGCGCGTCGGTGTCTCTGGGCGATGGCGTGCTGCGTATTGAAACGGCTGCGGTCGCAATGGTCGCGCTGGCCGGTAGCGCATGTTCGGCATAGACGCTTCCAGTCCAGTTTCAAGCCTGTTGGTGGGCTATAGGCTGGCGACTCGGGTTCGTTGGGATTTCAGCTCTTCAATATCGCGTGCGAGTTGATCTGCGCGATTTTTCTCCTTGGTCACGATATCTTCTGGAGCCCGGGCCACGAAGTCGGGGTTTGATAGCTTCGTCTGACAGCGCTGCAAATCCCCGGTGAGCTTCTCCACCTCTCGTTCTAAGCGCTTGAGTTCGGCCGCACGGTCGATAACAGATCCTAACGGAACCAGGATCTTCATCTCGCCTGAAAGCGCCATCGCGCTTTGCGGAGTGTCTTCATCATTGGCGACAAATGCCAGGCTTTGCAAGCGGGCCAGCGCGGCCAGTAGAGTGTGAAAACCCCTGGCTCGGTGTCGATCGAGGTCATTGCCACCCTGAAGCAAGACCGGTAATTGCTTGCGCGGATCAATGTTCATCTCCCCGCGTATATTGCGTACGCCACCGACGACGGCCTGGACCCACTCCATGTCTGCAACCGCTTTGTCATCCACCTGATTCGGTTCAAACTGTGGGTAAGGCTGAGACATGATCGAGTCGCTATTGGTTAATGTGCGCGAACGCAATTTCTGCCACAGTGCTTCAGTGATAAATGGCATGATCGGGTGAAGCATTCGCAATGCAGCGTCGAGTACGTTAACCAGGGTTTGACGCACACCATCCTTGCGCGCTTTTGACAAGGTGTCGTCAGCGAGTTCGATCTTTGCGATTTCCAGGTACCAGCTGCAGTATTCATCCCAGCTGAAGGCATGCAGTGTTTGCACCACTTGGTCAAACCGATAGGCTTCCATCGAAGTTGCGACATCTTGAGCAATGTATTGCAACCGAGAGCTTATCCAGCGTTCGGCTGGTCCGGTTTCGAAGTTGGCCAGGGGTTTGTCCGCAAGAGAATCAGTATTCATCATCACGAAACGTGCGGCGTTCCAAAGCTTGTTGCAGAAATTACGAAAGCCTTCGACTCGGCCCAGGTCAAAGCGGATATCCCGACCTTGAGTCGCCAAGCTGGCAAACGTAAATCGCAGCGCGTCGGTGCCGAAAGAGGGAATTCCATCCGGAAATTGGCGGCGGGTTGCATCTTCAATATGCTTTGCCATTTGCGGTTGCATGAGTCCGGCGGTGCGTTTTTCGAGAAGAGCAGGCAGCGCAATGCCATCGATCAGATCCAATGGGTCAAGTACGTTACCTTTCGACTTGGACATTTTTTGTCCGTCAGCATCGCGTACCAGTCCATGTACATAAACCTCTCGGAAGGGGGCGCTACCGGTAAACTTCAGGCCAAACATGATCATTCTGGCGACCCAGAAAAAGATAATGTCAAAGCCGGTCACGAGCACGCTCGTGGGGTAGAAGGTGCTGAGTTCGTCAGTCGAGTCGGGCCAGCCCAGGGTCGAAAAGGGCCACAGGGCCGAAGAGAACCAGGTGTCTAGTACGTCATCGTCCTGATACAGAGGTACGGTCTGGCCATGCAGTGCCTGTGCTTGTACCTGCGCCTGGGTTTCATCGCGTGCAACGAAAATATTGCCCTGATCGTCGTACCAGGCGGGAATACGGTGACCCCACCAGATCTGTCGGGAGATACACCAATCCTGAATATGGTGCATCCAGTCAAAATAGGTGCGACTCCAGTTAGCGGGAACGAAGCGGATGTCACCGTCTTCCACCGCCTTGATCGCAGGCTCGGCCAACGGTTGCACCCGCACAAACCACTGGTCAGTCAGGTAGGGTTCGACGACCGCATGTGAGCGGTCGCCCCGGGGAACCATGAGGGTGTGATCGTCTATTCGTTCTATAAGATCGAGCGCCTTAAGATCGGCGACAATCCGTTCCCGGGCATTGTAACGGTCCATCTCATGATAGGGCGAACCCGGCAGATTGATTGCGGCGCTGGGGTCGAGGATATTTATTGGCGTGAGCCCGTGCCGGTTTCCGACCTCGTAATCGTTGAAATCATGTGCCGGTGTAATTTTCAGACAGCCTGTGCCGAAATCTGGATCAACATAATCGTCAGCGATGATGGGAATCTCACGTTCTGTCAGCGGTAACATGACCTGACAGCCGACAAGCTGACGATATCGTTCATCGTCAGGGTGCACCGCTACTGCAGCGTCGCCAAGCATGGTTTCGGGCCGGGTGGTGGCGACAATCACGTAGCCGCTGCCGTTGGCCAGCGGGTAGCGCAGATGCCACAGGAAACTCTGCTCCTCTTCGGCAAGTACCTCCAGATCTGACAGTGCGGTGTGCAGCACTGGGTCCCAGTTAACCAGCCGCTTGCCACGGTAGATCAGATCTTCCTCGTACAGCCGGACGAAAGCCTCGCGCACCGCGTGGGATAGGTTTTCGTCCATGGTAAACCGTTCCCGACTCCAATCTAAAGAGGCCCCCATGCGTCGTAGTTGCCGGGTGATCGTCCCGCCGGATTCGCGTTTCCATTGCCAGATACGTTCGATGAATGCATCGCGTCCCAGATCATGACGGGTCTTGCCTTCGGCGTTTAGTTGGCGCTCAACCACCATTTGCGTTGCAATGCCCGCATGGTCTGTTCCGCCCTGCCATAAGGTCCGATGGCCACACATCCGGTGGTATCGCACCAGCGCGTCCATGATCGTATCCTGGAAGGCATGGCCCATATGCAGACTGCCGGTGACGTTGGGTGGAGGGATGGCAATGCAGTAAGGATCTCCGTCCCCGGCCGGCGCAAATTGACCACTACTTTCCCATGCGTCGTAAAGCGCCTGTTCTATCGCATGCGGGTCATAGGTTTTGCTGAGTTCGTTTTCGGTCATGAATCAATGGAGTTTTCTACTGTCAGGGTAGAAATTTACAAAACGCGAGAGTATAGGCTAACTGCTGCGGGACAGACACGTCCGCAGACGAGGTTAAGGTATGTCAGTAGTCGTGCAGCCACGGGGCCAGATGCTGGCTGATATCGTGGGCTAACTCGTCACGCAGCGATTCGGGTAGAGATTCGCCTGAATGCAGGGATAGTCTTTTTTCAACTGCAGCGAGCAGTTCGCTGGTCAGTTCCTCAAGACCCTTGTCGTCAGCAGTCACAGCCTTCGTTTCATCAGCCACAGCCGGTTTCCTGTTTGGCCGCACAGCCAGGCTCTCGTGTCCAGGTTCTGTAGGGTGGTCTGGGGCGATAGTGCTATCTAACGCCTCAGCGGAAGATGCTTTGGGAGCTTTTGGGCTTGGAGCTGTGAACATATCGGTGGTTTGCGGCTGCTCCGGATTGATGTCTTTCGCTATGGGAGGCGTCTCTTGGGTTAGAAATTCCCCGGAATCGGCTGGCGTCGGATCTTCGGCTAGAGCATCCAGCGTTGGCGTGTCATCCGGGTCAGACTCAATTAATTCGCCCAGGTTTTCCAGCTCGCGGATCAGCACCTCTTGGTCTTTTTTTTGTGTCATCGCAGCCTTGTCCCGCTACAGCTTGATTTCATGGGTGGTTGGTTCAATTCCGTTTTCACGGTAAAAGCGATACCGCCTCCGGCCCGATTCCCGTTCAGCGCCTTCATTGCCGACAATCTCGGCGACGCGGAGAAAGCCGGTGAAATCGGCGACCGGGTCCCCAGCAAGGGACACCACCACTTGGGCAGTCTCACTGTTGGCCGGCTCATTGCCGATGGTCACGGGTGTGCGGGTTTTGCCTGTGCCGTTGATGCAGTGGGGTACAAAGCTGTTCTGAGAGAAGGCCCATAGTAGCTGGTCCAGGGTTTTGGCCTGTTCTACACTGCTACAACGTAGGTAAACCTGGTGCCCTGCCTGAAAGGCTTTCTCCGTTACACGACAGGCGAGCGTTAAGTGGCCCTGCGCAGGCCCGCCGGACTGAACATAGAAATCAACCCTGCAACTCATGGTTCAATCAGCCTGCCTTCGCTCGGTTAATCAGGAAACGAGTCAACAAGGGTACTGGGCGGCCGGTTGACCCTTTTTTAGCTCCGGAATGCCACGCAGTGCCGGCGATATCCAGATGTGCCCAGGTCATCTTTGTGGTGAACCGGGACAAAAAGCAGGCAGCGGTGACGGCTCCAGCCGTACGCCCACCGATATTGGCCATATCGGCAAAGGGGCTGTTGAGTTGTTTCTGGTAGTCTTCCCAGAGTGGCATACGCCAGGCCCGGTCTCGGGCTGAGTTACCGCAAGCCAGGAGCTCTTCGGCCAGCGCATCATCAGGGCTGAACAACCCTGTGGCAGGATGTCCCAGTGCGACCACGCAGGCGCCGGTGAGTGTTGCAATATCAATGATTGCTGCGGGTTTGTAGCGTTCGGCATAGGTCAGGGCATCGCAGAGGATAAGCCGACCCTCAGCATCGGTATTGAGAATCTCAATAGTTTTTCCTGACATGCTGGTAACGATGTCCCCGGGTTTATTGGCGGCACCGTCGGGCAGGTTTTCACTGCTGGGCACGATACCCACGACGTTAAGCTTGAGCTGGAGTTCAGCTGCAGCCAGCAATGCACCAAATACGCTGGCACCGCCACACATGTCGTACTTCATTTCGTCCATGGCTGATGCGGGTTTCAACGAAATCCCACCTGCATCGAAAGTTATACCTTTGCCCACCAGCACCACTGGCGCTTCATTCGATTTGCCGCCACGATGCTCCATGACGATGAACCGTGCTGGTTCCCGACTACCACGCGAGACGGACAGTAATGCGCCCATTTTAAGGGACTTCATTTTGGCTTCGTCCAGGATCTTGACGCCCAAGCCGTGGCTACGCGAAAGTTTTCGTGCCTGGGTAGCCAGGTAACTGGGGGTGCATAGATTTCCTGGCAGGTTGCCAAGATCTTGGGCCAGTTTCATGCCGTTGGCGATTGCTGTCGCTTCTTTGACGCCGGCCCGGGTGGCCGATGCTGTGTTGCTTGATCCTGGCATAAGGGTAACCCGCGTCAGTGCACAACCGCGTTTGACTGCCTCTTTACCCGCGTCCGTTTTTAATTGGTTAAAGCGATAAGCGGCATTATGCAGCGCCTGTGCCAGGACCCGGGCACGCGTACTGGGGTCAATCCCTTTGGCTGAGATTTCCGCCAGGGTTACGACGGCGTTGGTAGCTGGTGTTGCACACAGACGTTGCGCTGTTGCAACTGCAGCACGAGCAAAATCATCGGCATCGGGTTTTTCGCCGACCCCGACCAGAAGCAGTCGTTGGGCGTTAATCCCTGATGGAGCAGCTGTCATCAGCACGGCGCCGGGTCGGCCATCGATATCTCCCGCTTTAACAAGTGTGCTGATCAGACCTTGCGTTGCGGCCTCAACCTTGCGGGCACTGGCTGACCAGCGACCATTTTCATGAACGGGAATGACAAGACAATGGGTGTCCACACGGGTGATATCGGGTGAAGAAACGGTGATTTTCATATTTTTCCTGGCAATAGAACTGTGTTTTGAAATCAGTAACGCTGGGTCGGTTATGCTGATCCACGTAAAATGACATGCTATTGTGGTGGCTGATTCAATGCGATGTCAAAACCCGTGGCGAGGAACGTCTAATGATCCTGCGTAGAGCCCTTGCCCGCGAAGTCCTACTCACCAGCGGAGCAGTGACTGTGGTGATTTTCTGCATTTTCCTCGTTGTTCGCGTTTTGGGATTTTTACGCCAGGCTGCGGAGGGCATTATTCCTATCGATAGCATATTTTTGTTGCTGTTTCTGAAAGTGATTGCCTACATGGATGTAATCCTGCCGCTGATGATGTTTGTGGCCATATTGATGGTGCTCGGCCGCTGGAGTCGGGAGAACGAAATGACCATCATGGCAGCGGCCGGCTTTGGTTTGGGTCACCTGCTACGACCAGCAGGATTTTTGCTGCTGGTGAGTGTCATCATTGTTGGAGGTTTTTCTCTCATTGTAGGACCTATGGCGGTGCGCGCAGTGGGAGCGATAGAGCATGACCTGAAATCCCGTGATAATATTGTGGGAGTTACCCCGGGCGTTTTCTTGGAAACTCGCGCAGGTCGCGCAGTTTATTTTGTTGAGGCATTGAATGACGAGACCGGGCAGTATGAGGGGATCTTTGCGTGGGGGTCGGATGCCGGCCGGGAAGGAGTGATCCTCGCGCAAACCGCACACCGGCAAATCGACCCTGATAGTCAGGATACGTTTCTGGTTCTAGAAGATGGTGTTCGCTATGAAGGTGTACCCGGGGACAGCGTTTACCGGGTCATTAATTTTGAGCGCTATGCGATCCGCGATAGCATGGGCCCGGCTTCACCGGTACGCTATCCCCTGCATGGTTGGAAAACAGGTCGGTTATGGAAATCGAATGGCCCCTATGAGCGCAAGGAATTAGCCTGGCGGTTCTCCAAGATCGCTGTACTTCCAGTACTCATCCTTTTCGCACTATCACTGGGCCGCATGGAACCACGGGGCAAGCGGCATGTGTCGATGTTTGTAGCATTGTCAATTTATTTTTCCTATACCAATCTGGTAACGCTGATGTGTGCCCAGATGCTTAAGGGTGGATTCGAACCGCTGGCAGGGTTGATAGCAACTCACGTGCTGTTTGCGGCTATGGCGGTGTATCTGTTCTGGCGTCGCGCCAATGACCGGCCTCTTTGGCAGTGGCCAGCCCGACTGAAACGTATCGCTGGCTGAGTACCGATGCGCTTGCTCGATCTATATCTGGGACGGGTATTACTAAACCAGATACTACTGGTCCTGGGGGTGCTGGTTGGTGTGTTTGTGTTCGTTACGTTCATTGACCAGGTTTCCTACCTTGGTACGGGTCAATATAGCCTGCTGGATGCGATGAAGTATGTCCTGTTAAGTACGCCACGTATCGTTTACGAGGTATTTCCGATGGCGGTGCTGGTGGGCGCCATACTCGGCCTCTCCCTGCTGGCAGTCGATTCGGAGTTGATCGTGATGCGTTCCAGTGGGGTATCGATCGGTCAGATTACCGTCGCTGTGCTAAAGCTGGGTTTTCTGTTGGCCTTAGTAGCGCTACTGATTGGCGAGTTCGTCACACCATGGAGTGAAACTCTCGCTCAGCGCGGGCGGGCACAGGCGTTGGAACGGAATATTGAACAGAAATCCAACTCTGGCTTGTGGCTACGAGACGGAAAGACCTTCGTCAATGTTCGCGAGGTCCTGCCCGACCTGACACTGCGCGATATTCGGATTTTCGAATTTGACAGCATGAGCCAACTGCGTGCACTGGTCTATGCGGGCAAGGGCCGTTACGCCGAATCGTTCTGGGATCTTGATGACGTCAAGCAGACATTAATTGATGAACACGGCTTTACCCAGGTCAGTGAGGCGCCCAAGGCCCGTTGGAACACCACGGTTACCCCGCAGACAATGACGATATTCCTGGTTCAGCCGGACCAGTTATCTCTGCTCCAGTTGCGCCAGTACATTGCCCATCTAGGTGCTAATTTGCAGGATACGCGTAACTTTGAATTGGCTTATTGGTCGAAACTGACATTACCTCTGTCAGCGGCTGTCATGCTGTTGTTGGCGATCCCGTTCGTCTTTGGCAGTATCCGCTCAGGAGGTATGGGTCGGAACCTTTTTATCGGGATCATGATCGGAATTACCTTTTTTGCCACCAGCAAGGCGTTGGGCTATATCGTGCTGGTTTATGAT
>JBBWVW010000127.1:0-3870 GCA_050256425.1 Arenicellales bacterium
AGATAAGGATCATCGCTCATAAGCCTGACTCCGCCTTTGAACTCTGAACGTTCACGCCGCCTGGTCCACAGTGCCCGCCATCCAGTGACCGAGCAGTTCGCGATCGGCATCCTGGCCCTCGACCACACCGACAATCGCGCCTTCGAACATCACGCCGATACGATCTGACAGACTCATAATCTCATCCAGATCTTCTGATATCAGCAATATACCTGAGCCCTGTTCGCGCAACTCGAGAAAGAGGTCCCAGGTGTGGCGGATCGCCTTGGCATCAAGGCCCTCGGTCGGATGCGACGCGATAATCACCGGCGGCTTGCGCCAGGTTTCACGGCCCAGAATCAGCCGCTGGATATTGCCACCGGAGAGGATGCGACATTCGGTATCCCACAGGTCTGGCACCAGGGCGTTGAAACGGGCAACGATATCCCGCGCATGCGCCGTGATCTGGTGATGATTCAATATCGTATTGCGTGAGAACGGCGTCTGGCGATAATCCTTAAGGACCACATTCTCGGCCACAGACATCTGCTCAACGATACCCATCTCGCGTCGGCGTTCCGGTATGTGGGCTACCCCTCTTTCGATAAAGGCTCGGGGCGAGCGGCCAGTCATGTCCTCGCCAAGAATTATGATTTGACCGCTTGTAGGAGGCACAAGGCCTGTGATCGACGCGATCAGCTCGCTCTGGCCATTGCCGGCCACACCGGCAAGACCCAGAATCTCACCCTGGCGCAAGGTGAATGAGAACCCCGCTTTTGGGGCTTTTTTCTCCAGGCCGTGTGGGATCAGCCGGCGCACCTTAATAGCCGGTTTATCGGAGTGCACGGCAGGGCGCTCCATGTACTCGGGTACGGTCTCGCCAAAAGTGCGCCGGGTAAGTTCATCCTCGGTGGTTTCACTGATATGGCAGGTACCCTGCATCTTACCCAGCTTCAGCACCGTCACCCGATCAGACACCGCAAAGACCTCGCGCATCTTGTGCGAGATAAAAACAATACCCTTGCCCTCATCAGCCATGGCACGCAGCACCACGAATAACTGATCTGCCTCGTGTGGCGCCAACAAGGAGGTGGGTTCATCTAGAAACAAAACCTCGGGCTCATGGAACAGCACTTTGAGAATCTCGACCCGCTGCTGTTCGCCCGCAGAAAGATCTTCGACACGCGCGCGTGGGTCTACCTGCAGGCCATAGTGCGCAACCAGTTCATCGAGTTTTCGCTCAACGGCGTGCAGCCGAAAAGAAAAAGGCGGGGCTTTGAGCCCCACCATTACGTTTTGTGCCACGGTGAATGCCCCCACCAGCATCAGATCCTGGTGCACCATGGCAATGCCATGAGCCAGGCCATCACGCGGTGAATCAAAACTAACCAGCTTACCCTTGACTCGGATTTCGCCGTTGGTCTTACCGTAATATCCCGAGAGAATATTCGCGATTACGGTCTTGCCCGCGCCGTTCTCACCCAACAGGGTGTGCACCTCTCCGGCACGCACGTCGAAATCCAGATGATCGAGTATCAGGTGCTGCCATACCCCTGGAAAGCCCTTGGAAAGACCGCGCGCCTCGAGCAGGATCTGTCCGTGAGCAGGAGTCTGTGGTGTCTGCCCTTTGGGATCTATTGCTGAATTAGCCATGCAAGTTGCCGATCATTCGCGCAGATAGGGAACGCCCAGTCCCTTGGGAAAGCGAACCCGGCCAATCCCACCTGCCACCACGGCCAGGGTCACGATATAAGGTGCCATCGCCACAAACTGCCAGGGAATGATTTTCTTGATGCCCGGGTAGGTCGCGACCCAGGTGGCAAGACCATCGAAAAGACCAAAGATAAAGCCACCCAGCAATGCGAGCAGCGGGTTGAGACCGCTGAAGACCACGATCGCCAAAGCAATGAAACCTCGCCCCGCCGTGATCTCCTTGGTGACCGCACCAAACCAATCTACACTGAGATAAGCGCCAGCAAGGCCTGCCAGCATCCCAGCGACGACCGCGGTACCAAGGCGCAGTGCATTGACTGGAAGACCCGCGACATCGGCCGCGCCGGGGTTATCTCCTGCCGCCCGGATCCAAATGCCGAGCTGGGTCCGCCGCAGCAGCCACCAGACCGCAAATGCCAGCACAATGGTGGCCGGCACCAGCGGGCTGAGATTACCCACCCCGAGGGGGATCAACGGTACCTGTATTTCACGGGATACGCTATGAAAACCGGGCGCTCCGAGGATGGTCAGCATCAGCGCTACAAAACCCAGCGCAAAAAGATTAATACCGACTCCGATAATAAGCTGACTGCCTCGCAGCGTGGTACTGATACCGCCAAAGAGCAGTCCCACGAGCGCGCCTGTGGCGATCCCGCTCAGAAGGCCTATGGACGCGCTGCCGCTTGCCTCGGCCCCAAGAGCCCCAGCCAATGCGCCCAGCAGGAGAATGCCCTCCAGACCGATATTAAAAAGTCCTGCCGACTCCTCAATGGTTTCGCCGATCGCGGCCAGTGTAATCGGCACCATTGCATGCAGCGACAAAAAGAGAATGCCCCAAAGATGCGCCACTTCCATGGTCAACCCCCACGCCTCAGTTTACGCCGAGCTACTGAAAAGATCCGCCGCAATTCGGGTACGGCAAGTGTCACAATGATAACGCCCTCGATCACCCGTACCAGTTCGAACGGTACCCCCGGATCAAACTGCATGATACGCCCACCGACCATTAATCCGCCAAAGAAAACCGCGGCCACCACAATCCCCACGGGATGATTGCGTCCGATCATAGCCACACCAATGCCATCAAAACCCAGGTTGACCAGTTGCGGCATGCCGCTCATGACCGCGTAGGTCGGCGGCCGCCCCATAACCTGTACTGCCCCGGCCAACCCTGCAATCGCCCCGCCAATTAAGAAAGTGCGCATCACCTGTTTGCGCAGGCTAATGCCAGCGTAATGGGAAGCCTCGGAGTTGTAGCCGGCGGCGCGCAACTCAAAACCGGCAGATGTGCGCCAGAGAAAGAACAAAATGAACGCCACGGTTACCAGTGCGATCACCAATCCGTAATTGAGGCTCGCCGTTGGGAGAATTCGGCCCAGGCGAGCGCTTTCGACAATACTGATGGTCTTCTCCCCGCGCTTAGGGTCCCTGAGTACATTCGCGATCAGGTAGAAGGCAAAGAAGTGCGCGATCCAGTTAAACATGATGGTCGATATGACTTCATGCACACCGCGGCCCAGCTTGAGCAGCGCCACCGGCAGACTCCAGATCATTCCGGCCACCATAGCCGCTACCAGGGAGACAATGATATTAAATGGCGACGGCAGATGTATCAGACTGACAGCAACGGCAGCCAGCGCACCCATATATAACTGCCCTTCGGCTCCAATATTAAAAAGACCGCCGCGCATGGCGATGGCAAAGGTCAGTGCTGTCAGGATCAGTGGCGTTGCGTTGGCGAGCGACTCGGCCCAACTGTAAACGCTGCCAAAACTGCCACTGAAAAGTGACAGGTACGCTGCCAGCGGATCGTAGCCAAAAGCCAGCATGATGAAAGCGCCGATCACAAGACCAATCAGGCCAGCGAGCAGCGACTCAATAAGTGGGCCCGCCCGCCGCAGCCATTGTGCTGAGGTGGTCATCGGATTCGTTTGTACTGTGACAACAACCGCGTCATGCTGAGATCACACATCGTGAAGATCAAAACAAAGAACCAGGGGGCGTTAAGTGCCCCCTGGTTTACAGGCCTCGAGTGTCATACAAGAGGGAAAATGCCATCAGCATCACCCTGCTTGAAACACTTCAATAAATTTGCGAGTATCGTTTGATCTTCTGATTGATCCGCAAACTCAGTCGGGATACTTGGCGCGAATATCGCCGATCGTATCCGCACACCAC
>JBBWVW010000128.1:0-20982 GCA_050256425.1 Arenicellales bacterium
CCGCACCTGGCTGATCCGTACTGGACTTTGCACCAAGGGGCCACCATCGGCGATCGCCTCGCGGTCTGGCCGAAACCGTACGAGGCGGGTCGGGATCAGACCTGGCGCCTGGCCGACCGCGAGGCCGAGGTGGTCCGGGTATGATGCCAGACGGCAAACATGCCATCGTGACAGGCGGCGGCACGGGGGTTGGAGCGAAGATCGCTGAAACCCTGGCCCATGCCGGAACGCGGGTCACAGTGATGGGACGCCGCGAGGCGCCGTTGCGCGAGGTGGCGGGGACCGCGCTGTGGCTGTGTTCGGACCAGGCTCGGTCGGTGAACAGTCAAGCGCTCAGTCTGTCAGGTGGGGAGATATGACGACGCGAAGCAAGGTCGAATATCCTGAACCGCTGTCGAAAGACCGGTTGCGCCTTTGGCTGAAACTGCTCAAGGCGTCCAGAGTGATAGAGGATGAGGTCCGCCGCCGCCTGCGTCGCGAGTTCGAAGCAACCCTGCCGCGTTTCGACGTCATGTCTGCGCT
Organism: Arenicellales bacterium; assembly: GCA_050256425.1. GTDB lineage: Bacteria > Pseudomonadota > Gammaproteobacteria > Arenicellales > UBA868 > UBA868. Next base: position 523 of record JBBWVW010000128.1, read on the forward strand.
GTCGCGCTACTCCAAAGGGCTCAAGATGAATCAGATCTCGCAACTGCTGCGGGTATCGAATGGAAATATCACCGGGATCGTGGACCGGCTAGCCGACGAGGGGCTGGCGCTGCGGGTAGCGGTACCGGGCGATCGGCGCGCCTCGCTGGTGCGGCTGACACCCAAGGGACTGGACGAGTTTACCCGGCAGGCCGCAGCGCACGAGGCCTGGATCAACGAGATGTTGGACGACCTGAATGCCAATGATGTCGATGTCATAAATGAATGTCTGGACCGACTGGTCGAGACGCTGGAACAGGGAGAGTTTTGAGATATGAGCAACAATGTGACCCATTTCAACTGTGAAATCACCGGCGGGCTCGCCACCGTGTCGCTGGACCGGCCGGACCGCAAAAACCCACTGTCTTTCGATAGCTATGCCGAGCTGCGTGACTGGTTCCGCGACCTGCACTATGACGACTCGATCAGGGCAGTGATCTTTGCCCCCAATGGCGGCAATTTCAGCTCGGGCGGAGATGTGCATGACATCATTGGCCCGTTGACCAAGATGACGATGAAGGAGCTGTTGACCTTTACTCGCATGACCGGGGATCTGGTCAAAGCAATGATCGGCTGCGGTAAGCCGATCATTGCGGCCGTGGATGGTATCTGTGCCGGGGCCGGAGCAATCATCTCGATGGCGTCTGATTTGCGGGTGGCGACGCCGGCCGCAAAGACGGCGTTCCTGTTCAACCGCGTGGGTCTGGCTGGCTGCGACATGGGTGCCTGCGCGATCCTGCCCCGGATCATCGGGCAGGGTCGGGCCGCCGAACTACTTTATCTCGGGCGATCGATGAGCGCCGAAGAGGGGCTGGCCTGGGGATATTTCAATCGGGTGGTGCCAGCGGATAAGCTGCTGGCCACGGCACAGGACATGGCTGGGCGTATTGCGGCGGGGCCGAATTTCGCCAACATGATGACCAAGACCATGCTGGCGCAGGAATGGTCGATGTCACTGGAGCAGGCTATCGAGGCCGAGGCGCAGGCGCAGGCGATCTGTATGCAGGGGCAGGATTTCCACCGCGCCTATAACGCCTTTGTCGCCAAGGAGAAACCGGTGTTCGAAGGCGACTGACGCGGGCACCCGCGGCATAGCTGGCGGACAGTAGAGTATTTGGATAAGAGAGCAAGCATAGGACACGTGTAACATGGCGGATCGAAGTTTTCTCAATTGGCCGTTTTTCGAAGACCGGCACCGGGAGCTGGCGGCCGAGCTACAGGCCTGGGCCGGGAAGGAACTGGGCGCAGTGGATCATTCTGATACCGACGCGACTTGCCGCCGGATGGTCACGATGCTGGGTGAGGCGGGGTTTCTGACCCACTCGGCAGTAGACCCACAGGCCGGCACAGGGCTGGACGTACGCTCACTGTGCCTGATCCGCGAGACGCTGGCGCGGCATGATGGGCTGGCGGATTTCGCCTTTGCCATGCAGGGACTCGGCACCGGGGCAATCTCACTTTTTGGAACCGACGCGCAAAAGGCGGAGTGGCTAATCCCAACGCGTGCGGGCAAAGCGATCTCGGCCTTTGCGCTGACCGAGCCGCAATCCGGGTCAGACGTGGCCAATTCCACCATGACCGCCACGCGGGATGGCGATGATTACCTGTTGAACGGCGAGAAGACCTGGATCTCGAATGGCGGCATCGCGGATGTCTACACGCTGTTTGCCCGCACTGGCGAAGGACCTGGAGCCAAGGGGCTGTCGGCCTTCATCACGCCGGCCGGCCTGCCCGGCTTCGAGGTAACCGAGCGGCTGGAGGTAATCGCGCCGCATCCACTGGCAACGCTGCGGTTCACTGATTGCCGGGTGCCGGCCAGCGCCATGCTCGGCACCCCGGGGCAAGGATTTCGCATCGCCATGTCGGTACTCGACGTGTTCCGGGCGACTGTGGCGGCGGCGGCGCTGGGCTTTGCCCGCCGGGCGCTGGACGAGGCGCTGGAACGGGTTACGACCCGACATATACAGGGGGCGCCGCTATTCGATCTGCAGATGGTCCAGGGGCATATCGCGGACATGGCGCTGGATGTGGATGCGAGTGCCCTGCTGGTCTATCGCGCGGCCTGGACAAAAGATAGCGGCGCGCCGCGAGTCACCCGAGAGGCTGCGATGGCCAAGCTTTTTGCCACCGACCAGGCGCAGCAGGTTATCGACAAGGCCGTGCAGCTTCATGGCGGCGACGGGGTGAAATCCGGCGGGATCATCGAGAAACTCTACAGGGACATCCGCGCGCTGCGCATCTACGAAGGCGCGTCGGATGTCCAGCGTGTGGTGATCGCCCGACAAACATTGTCAGCATTTCAGGGAGAGTGACATGCTAAGACCATCAGCTCACACGGACACGTTTGCGCAGGATAATCTGCCTGCCGAAGACACCTGGCCCGATCTGCTTCTGGAGGGGTTCGACTACCCCGACCGACTGAACGCGGCTGTGGAACTGACCGACAGGATGGTCGACCAGGGGTTTGGCGATCATACCGCCCTGATCGGCAACGGCCGGCGGCGTACCTACAAGGAACTGGCGGATTGGACCAACCGGCTGGCGCATGCACTGGTCGATGACCTCGGCGTGAAGGCCGGAAACCGGGTGCTGATCCGGTCGGCCAACAACCCAGCTATGGTGGCCTGTTGGCTAGCTGCCACCAAGGCCGGTGCTGTAGTCGTGAACACCATGCCAATGCTGCGCGCGGCGGACCTGACCAAATACGTCGCCAAGGCTGAGATCACCCACGCGCTGTGCGATACCCGCCTGATGAGCGAGATGGCTGCCTGCGCCAAAGACAGCCCGTTCCTGAACACCGTGGTCGGATTCGACGGCACCGCCAACCATGATGCAGAACTGGACCGGCTCGCGTTGGAAAAGCCGGTGACCTTCGACGCGGTCGAGACCTTCCAGGATGACGTGGCACTGATCGGTTTCACCTCGGGATCGACCGGAGAGCCCAAGGGGACGATGCATTTCCACCGTGACCTACTGATCATTGCCGATGGTTATGCACGCGAGGTGTTGGGGGTGACACCAGAGGACGTGTTCGTCGGCTCGCCACCGCTTGCCTTTACCTTTGGTCTGGGCGGGCTGGCGATCTTTCCTCTGCGTTTTGGTGCAACGGCAACGCTACTGGAAACGGCGACGCCCCCCAACATGATCGGGATCATCGAGAAGTTCAAAGCCACGGTCTGTTTCACCGCTCCGACCGCCTATCGCGCCATGCTGGCGGCGATGGAGGAAGGAGCCGATCTATCCTCGCTGCGTGCGGCAGTCTCGGCCGGTGAGACGCTGCCCGCGCCGGTTTATGACCAGTGGATCCAGCAGACCGGTAAGCCGATGCTAGACGGGATCGGTGCCACCGAGATGCTGCATATTTTTATCACAAACCGGTTCACCGATCACCGTCCGGCCTGCACCGGCAAGCCAGTCACCGGTTACGAGGCAAAGATCATAGGTGAGGACGGGCGGGACTTGCCGGCCGGTGAGGTTGGGCGCCTGGCAGTGCGTGGGCCGACGGGCTGCCGCTACCTGCGCGGCGAGCGCCAGGACGAATACGTGCGTGATGGCTGGAACATCTCGGGCGATGCCTTCTCGATGGATGCAGACGGGTACTTCCACTTTGCCGCCCGCAATGACGACATGATCATCTCGTCTGGTTACAACATCGCCGGTCCCGAGGTCGAGGCCGCCCTGCTGGCGCACGAGGCGGTGGCCGAATGCGCGGTGATTGGCCTGCACGACGAAGCGCGCGGCGCCATCGTGCAGGCACATGTCGTGCTGACCCAGGGGCAAGATGCGTCGGATCTAATGATCAAAGCGCTGCAGGACCACGTTAAATCGATCATCGCGCCTTACAAGTACCCGCGCTCGGTGGTGTTCACCGATACCTTGCCCAAAACCGAAACCGGCAAGATCCAACGTTTCAGATTGAAGGAGCCGTCATGATCGACCCTGCTCATAACCCCGGTGCGCAAGGCGCCAAGATGACCTTTCGGGGCGCGATGCCCTACGGCGATTACCTACATCTTCAAACCATGCTGGCGCAGCAGCATCCCCAGTCGGACGCCCATGATGAGATGTTGTTCGTCATTCAGCACCAGAGCAGCGAGCTGTGACCATGGCCCTCAGTTTGCCGCACAAAGAGTTGTTTCACCTGCCAGAAGGTGTGATCTATCTCGACGGAAACTCACTGGGACCGATGCCCAAAGGTGCCGCTGAACGCGCCTCCGAGGTGATCCAGGACGAATGGGGGCAGCAACTCATCCGAGCCTGGAATACCGCCGACTGGATGGCCCTGCCGCAAAAGGTCGGCGACCGGATCGGCAGGCTGATCGGTGCAGCCGAGGGCTCAGTGGTCACTGGCGACACGCTGTCGATCAAGGTCTACCAGGCTCTGGCGGCGGCGCTGATGATGCGGTCCGAGCGCCGGGTGATCCTGTCCGACAATGGCAACTTTCCCTGCGATCTCTACATGGCACAGGGCCTGATCGATACCATCGGTAAAGATCACGAACTGCGCACGCCCGCGCCCGAGAACGTTGCGAATGCGATCACCCACGAGGTGGCGGTTGTGATGCTGACCCATGTAGATTATCGATCGGGTCGGATGTACGACATGGCAGAGATCACTGCGCGCGCCCATGCGGCCGGAGCCGTGATGATCTGGGATCTGGCGCATTCCGCGGGGGCAGTACCGGTCGATCTGGCCGCCAGCAATACCGAGTTCGCCGTCGGCTGCACCTATAAGTATCTCAACGGCGGTCCTGGTGCGCCGGCGTTCATCTATGTCCGGCCCGACATCGTGACCGACGTGAGGCCGGCGCTCGCTGGATGGCTAGGCCACGACGCCCCCTTCGCGATGGAACTGGACTATCGCCCTGCCATGTCGACCGAACGGCTTCGAGTCGGCACCCCTGCGATCGTGCAACTTTCGGTGCTCGATGCGGCGCTAGATGCCTGGAACCATGTGGACATGGCAGAGCTGCGCGCCGTCTCGGTGGCGCTTTCCGAATGTTTTATCCGCGAGGTCGCGACGCGCTGCCCAATGCTGAAACTCGCCTCGCCGCACAACTCTGCGCAACGGGGCAGTCAGGTGTCCTTTGCTTTCGAGCATGGTTACGCCGCAATACAGGCGCTGATCGACCGGGGTGTGATCGGCGATTTCCGGGCGCCTGCCATCATGCGATTCGGGTTCGCGCCGCTCTACCTGGATGAGGGGGATGTGATGCGCGCTGCCGCGATTATCGAAGAGGTCATGTCGGGCGAGTTGTGGCGTGATCCGAAGTACCAGGCGGTGTCGCGAGTCACATGACCGACGTGGCACCGGGGGCGTTACGACAGGAACGGATGAACGACATGAATACGAAAAATCACATCGAATCGGCAGAAACTTCCGGGACACTGCCGCCCTTCACCTTTCTACAAAAGGTACAGTTCAAGCATTGTGACCCGGCTGGAATTGTCTTTTATCCCCGGTTCATCGAGATGATCAACGATGCGGTCGAGGCAATGTTCGACGAGGCACTCGGGTGGCCCTTTGAAGTTCTTCTGCGCGATGGCGGGGTGCCAACCGCCAGCATAGGTGTTGATTTCCTGACCCCGAGCCGCCACGGCGACCAGCTCGACATCGTAATCGACGTCGAAAAACTGGGGCGGGCAAGCATGGGGCTGGCGATAAACGCCCTGTCCGGCGGCAGTACCCGGTTTCGCGGAAGCATGACGCTGGTGTATGTCGATGGCGATGGCCGACCGCAACCCTGGCCCGATACCGTCCGGGCGCGGATCACTCACAATGGGAAACCGGCATGAGCTTGAAGGAAATCCACCCCGAGGACTGGACTCCAGCGCTTGGCTATGCCAACGGCATGCTGGCGCCGGACGGCACCCTTTACATCGGCGGCCAAATTGGCTGGAACGAGAACAAGGAATTCGTCGCCAAGGATTTCATCGGCCAGATGGAGCAATCACTGCTGAACATCCGCACTGTGGTTGAGGCAGCGGGCGGCGAGGCCGCCGACATTGCCCGCCTGACATGGTATGTGAAGGACAAGGCGGAATACCTGACACATCAGCGCGAAGTCGGACAGGCCTATCGGCGTATCATGGGGCGCCACTTCCCGGCAATGTCTATGCTTGTCATCAGCGATCTTATCGAAGACGAAGCGTTGATCGAGATCGAAGCGATCGCTCATATCGGTTAGGGTCACCGCCGCTCGGCATTGGTCATGCCAGGCGGGTCATACCGCCTTTGACCCGCCGAATTGGAGTCGAGGATTCAAACGCTACCGCACTGGGGTCCTGATCAGATGAACAGTTGGGAACTGTTCAAACTCTTCCATATCGCGGACCGAGTAGAGTAGCAGGGCGAACAGATGTATACCCCGCTTACTCACACATCCTTAACCCACTCACGCCACCAAAGCTTCTGGCTTGAAACTGACGGCGCCATCACTATCGTTTCTCTCTACCACACCAAAGTTAAACAACCAGAGAGTTACATTATGGTAGGAGTTCATCAAAAATAATGTAGTGGCAGGAAACGCTTCTACTCGATTTTTTGCTGCCCTGACCGCACTCATGGAGGACAAATAAAATGAACTTTCGATATGCCCAAGACTACAATGCGGGCGACGTATTTGACCTCGGGACGTACGACGTTACGCGTGAAGAGATCATAGAGTTCTCGCGAAAGTACGACCCTTTCCCATTCCACATCGACGACCAGGCGGCTCAAGAAACCGTTTTTGAGGGTATCATTTCCAGCGGTTGGCTGACAGGCCTGGTCTGGCTTCGGCTGATGCATAAAGCGTTCCTATGTTATGAGACAACCTTAGGCTCGCCTGGTCATGAAGAAATGATCTGGCCCACACCTGTGCGTCCTGGTGATCGATTGAGCGGGCAGGTCGAAATTAAAGGAAGTCGGGTGTCGGCAAGCAAACCGGGCTTGGGCTTTGTCCGCTACACCGCCACGTTAAGGAATCAAAAGAATGAGGACGTCTTCGTTACCACAAGCACTTTGATTGTGAAACCGCGCCCCCCGCGAGCGCAGGACAACTAAGAATTCGCCTAGCGATGAAGACAGAAAGTTTGCTGTTTTCGTGAGGTGCTGGGAGTGAAACCCCCCACCCTTCATCTTGCTGTTTCTGCTGATTGGGTTTGCTGGTGCGGACATATCTGGCACTGCCTCTGTACTCCTTCTCAAATTTGACATCAGTTCGTTGAATATAGATAAAGACAAATTAGGCACCTTTGCAATTCCCGGAGGGAGTGGCAAACCGCTGGTAGGACATTATTGCGTTTCATGCAGGTCCCCGATTTATTTGCATGCTCAGAAATATGAGTTTTACGCAATTTTCGTAGACACTCTGGGCGACAATACATCTACCTCCAGGTCATTCCAGTGCGCTTAGGTATAGACTGGCGTACATTAAATAAAATTGTGGTCTGAAGTTTTCAGGGTTTTCCCTGTCAACGTCCAACGGAAGCGACAATGCTTGAAGGAAAGATCGCCATCGTAGCCGGGGCCAGTCGTGGTATCGGTGCCGGCATCGCGCGTGAGCTGGCAGCGCAAGGTGCGAACGTCATTCTGGCTGCCCGGACACTCGATAAGACGGCCATCAGCACCTGGAACAAAGGCGGTCCACTGGTGCCAGGAACACTGACAGAAAACGTCGTAAGCATATCTGAGGCAGGCGGCAGGGCTGAGGCTTACAAGATCAACCTTTCGGAACTCGATCAGATCAAACTGATGATTTCCTATGTTGCCGATAAGCATGGGCAAATCGATATTCTTGTGAACTGCGCCATGGGTTTTCCGAATGACTACAAAGGTGAAGTCTGGAACACTGACGATACCGCCTGGCAGGCGATGATGGAAATCGGTGTGCGCGGCAAATATCTGGCGGCACATTTCGTATCACAGGTGATGATGCGCCAGAAAAGTGGGTTGATCGTTAACATTTCGGCCGGAGCATCCAAGGTCGAGTATTACAATCCAATGTTCCGTATGGCAATGGCAGCAGTCGATCGAATGACAGCGGCCGTCGCCCATGACTTGAAACCGCACGAGGTCAGCGCTGTTTCGATCTGGCCGCGGTGGGTGCGAACCGAAAGAGTGGTAATGGCAGCAGAGAATCCAACGCTGGGTTTTGATGTGTCCAAGGCGGATCTGGCAGGATCTGATACGCCGGAATTCACCGGGCGTGGTATCGCCCACCTGGCCAGTGATCCTAATGTGCTGGCACGCTCAGGGTGCATATTCCCAATCGTTCAGCTCGCGCATGACTATGGGTTTTGTGATATCGACGGAACCTGTCCGGATCTTGACCCCTTTACGCAGAGTTGGTCGGGAAAACTCGCTGCCATTTCCGGCATTCTGGATGGGTGAGGTTCTAAGCAGTGGCGGCGGCTACCAGTAGAGAGGAATTTCCATGGATACAGCCGCCGATCACATTGCTCAGAGTGTTACAGGCCTAAGTACTCCGCGCTGGATGAGCGAGGAGCACGTACTGCTCGCCGACATGGTCCGCAAGTTTCTTGCGGCAGAACTTGTGCCCAATGCCAATGAGTGGGCCAAGCAAGGTGTGGTACCCAAGGAGTTTTGGCGGCAAGCCGGCGAACTGGGGCTGCTCGGCACCTCGATACCGGAGGAATACGGTGGCTCGGGTGGTGATTACGGCTATGACTTGGTCGTGTTGCACGAGCAGGGCCGGGCCGGCGATGTCGGCTGGGGTATATCTGTGCACAGCATCGTCATACATTATGTATTGAATTGCGGCACTGACCAGCAAAAACAACGTTGGCTGCCGAAACTCTCGAGCGGCAAACTCATCGGCGCTATTGCGATGTCCGAGCCTGGCACGGGTTCCGACCTGCAGGGGGTTCGTACAACGGCTACTTTGGATGGCGACGAGTACGTCATAAATGGCTCAAAAACGTTTGTTACCAACGGCCAGAACGCAAATCTCGTCGTCGTCGCTACCAAGACGGATCCCGCGCTGGGTGCCAAAGGTATATCTCTGGTCGTCGTTGAGACCGACCGAGTCGAGGGTTTTCGTCGCGGCCCGACTCTTGAGAAAATCGGCATGAAGGCTCAGGACACATCGGAACTGTTCTTCGACAACCTTCGTCTGCCCGCCGCAAACCTACTGGGCGGCGCGGCAGGTCAGGGCTTTTATCAACTAATGCAGGAGTTAGGCTTCGAGCGCTTAGCAATAAGTGTAACGGCACTGGGTAGCAGCGAACTGGCGTTGAGCGAGACCATCCGCTACGCGGGTGAACGAAAGGCTTTTGGCAAATCACTGATGGAGTTCCAGAATACCCGGTTTAAGCTCGCCGAGTGCAAGACCAAACTCGAAGCGATGCGAGCGTTCATCAATGATGCAATCGAGAATCTTCTGGCAGGCCGCCTGGAACCGGCAACCGCTTCGATGGTCAAATTGTTCTCGGCTGAGACACAGGGCGAGATCGTCGACGATTGTCTGCAATTGCACGGTGGCTACGGCTACATGTTGGATTACCCGATCGCCCGCCTTTATGTCGATGCACGAGTACAGCGAATCTACGGCGGCACCAGCGAGATCCAAAAGGAAATCATCGCTCGCTCGCTGAGCGCGGACTAGTCAGGACGCGTCAATGAGGCCTTTACCGGATGTGACGATTATTGAATTGGCCAGGCTTTATCCTGCGCCTTTTTGCAGCATAACGCTGGCTGACCTGGGTGCTGAGGTTTTTCGGTTTGAACGGTCCGCACCATCAATATATGCAGGAGAACCCTATGGGTAACAAAGTGTACGTGGCTGGCGTCGGAATGATACCGTTCTCCAAGCCAGGCGCATCCGCGCCATATCATGAAATGGGCAGCGCAGCGATTCGTCTCGCGCTCGAGGACTCAGGCCTCAATTTTTCTGATGTGCAACAAGCTTACGCTGGATACGTATACGGAGATTCCACTTCGGGGCAAAAGGCTATCTATCAAGTCGGCATGACCGGCATACCTGTGGTCAACGTCAATAACAACTGCTCCACTGGTTCCACAGCACTATATCTCGCGCGCCAAGCCGTTGAATATGGCGCAGCAGACTGTGTCCTGGCCGTCGGCTTTGAACAGATGAGTCCAGGCGCACTTGGCAGTGTGTTTGAGGACCGGCCTACTCCATTCGATAATTTCGATAATGAATGCGAGGCATTGTTTGGCGGCACCGGCTTGCCGTTGGCGTTGCGTTATTTTTGCGGCGCGGGAAAAAGCCACATAGACAAATATGGTTCGACCATCGAAGACTTTGCAAAGATCCGCGCAAAGGCTAGCCGACATGCCACCAACAATCCATTAGCAATCTTCAGAAACGAAGTTAGCGTCGAGGATGTGCTCGGGGCCAAAGTCTTGTGGCCGGGCATTATGACCCGACTGATGGCATGTCCACCAACTTGCGGTGGCGCGGCCACGATTCTCGTTTCCAAAGCGTTTGCCGACAACAAGGGGTTACGCACTGATGTGATGATTGCTGCTCAAGCGATGACGACTGATTTCCCCAGTACATTCGAAGCTCATGACATGATGCAGCTTGTCGGTTACGACATGGCGAAAGAGGCGAGCCAGCAAGTGTATGAAGAAGCAGGTATCGGCCCGAGCGATCTCGATGTCGTTGAATTGCACGACTGCTTCGCCCAAAACGAATTGATCAGCTACGAGGCGCTGGGGCTTTGTCCTGAAGGTGGTGCACAGAAATTTATCGCTGATGCGGACAACACCTACGGTGGCAAGGTAGTGACAAATCCATCAGGCGGCTTGCTGTCCAAAGGTCATCCTCTGGGTGCGACAGGGCTGGCGCAATGCTATGAGCTTACGCACCAGCTTCGTGGCACAGCAGAGCAGCGTCAGGTCGAAAACGCACGTCTGGGTTTACAGCACAATCTCGGGCTGGGTGGCGCCTGCGTCGTGACGCTGTATCAGGCGGCGAAATAGTAGAGCAATTCCGAAGACGTGCAGACACAAGCGTCCAGATCGGACTCGGCCGTTATCTGCCAGGTGGTGTGCAGACGGGACCGGTGCTCTTGTTCCGTAAATGCGTAAGATTCCCAGCCATTTCCCATATCCGGGTCTTCCTACATTACTGCTCGAACTTTCCCGATATAGGTGCCATTGACAAAAGCGTCTTCCCAGACGATCCCGGGTTTGTCGTTCATCGTCTCTTCCACTAAGGCTGGCGAAACGTCTCACCGGCGCGGGGCTAACTTACTTATCAGCCTTGTCCGGAGCCGAGATCATTCGTTGAGCTTTATCTTTATACGGCTAAACAGGCAAAGGGCAGTTAATACAGCAAACACAACGGCTGCAATAACAAGGTTTGCGATTTGAGTGACTGTCATTATTCCAACTGTGATACTCATAACGGCAAATCCCAAAATGCATCCGTTAAGAAGTGACTGCTGTGATTTTCCACTGTCTATACCTCTTGCGAAAAAGGTGATCGAGGCTATTACGAAGAGTAGTGAAGCGATGAGACGCCGGATTGTAACTGCTACATCAAACGCGTCACCCTGAGCGTAAGGAAACTCACTTGCAGTGATACCCGCAGGATCAATGTGCATCCTTAAGCTAATCAACCCCAGGACAGCAGCACAAAAAGTTAAAGTTAATTTGTAAGACATATTATTTCTCCAATTAACTGGGCAAATAGGGTGTTTATTCTTGCTGTATTCTTAAACTGGCTCGTAGCGCTCCAGGGCATTGCGCACCAGGCAATGAAAATGGTGCAGGGCATGTTCGCCGATACCACTGCGTGCCTCATCAGCAACGAAGGGCCCTTGATTGTAGGATCTGGAATTGAGACCCTTTTGCACCGACTCGCACAGGGATTTATCCTCCGGGCCCAATACGTTAAAAAACCAGTCCAGTCGCTCGGAACCATCTTCCGATCGCCTGGCCAGAGTGTGGCCGGCAAAGGTTGTCGTGGTTAGATCGGTGGGTTGGATACTCAGTACCTGCACCATGGTTTCGCCGGGAATGATGTTGATGGTTGTGGTTGGCCACAGGTACCAAAACATTGATTGCTGGATCGGATCTTCCCTGGAAAAGCGATAAGCAGAGTTGTCCGTTCGCGTATTCGGCCCCAGTTGGCGCGACCAGGTGGCAAACGTCTCCTGCTGATACTCCTGCATGCAGTTGAGATCCGAGAATGCGGGATGCGCCTTCTCACAGTGATAGCACTCCACGTAGTTGTCGACCACCACCTTCCAGTTTGCACGAATCCCGCTTTCGCCGCCAAAAAAATTGTGATCGACTGCCTCCAGTTGGTCGAACTCCGGTACCCATTGCCGAAGGTCCTGCTCGAGTCCCTCAGCCCGATTCGCCAACGACTCGGCCTGAGGGTCAAGATTGACGAACACCATGCCGCACAGTTCTTCCACCTGAATCTGGTGCAAGGCATAGTTCTTATTTTCGAACCCATTGATGTCTTGGGTGTTGCGCGCAAAGCAGAGTTCCCCGCTCTTGTTATAGCGCCAGGCATGGTACGGGCAGACGATATCAGCAACGTTGCCGCTACCGGCGACTAGTTGATGCGCGCGGTGACGGCACACATTGTAGAAGCCGCGCAGCGCCCGGTCGTCGCCCCGCATGACAAAGATATTTTCGTCCGCGAGCTGGAGAGTCGCATAGTCGCCAGGGTTGCTCAGCGTGGAAACGTGGCCGATGTAGTGCCATTCGCGATAGAAGATGGCGTTCTTCTCCAGCGCAAAAACCTGCTCATCAAGGTACCACCGTGAAGGCAGTGTGAAAGACGAAGTCGGATCCTCCAACAATGGCAGATCCTGGCTGGTTATTGTGGGCTTGGACATTCCGGCTTCTCCTTATCTCCAGTGCAAGGGCATTGATACCCTACACTTTTTCGCGCTTTCCTCCAAATGTGCGGCTAAGAGAGTTGAAGCCCACCAGGCCACGCCCTGTGTTGATGGACAACAATATATAGTGCGAGGGGCCGTATTGATTACGCAATACTGGTTAATTGAGAATTAAAACGTCCAAAACTGCCATACCTCGTCTTTAATGATCCCCGAAAAAACGAGTACTTGATCAAGGTTGTCCGAATCAGGCTGATCCTGGCCGAAGGCAGATACGAAGTCTTCGGCTTCATTAAAGTCTTGTCGGGAATGCGCCGGCACCATCAAAATAATTACCTTCATCGAGCATCTGGCGGCAATCAGGACGATCCTTGAGTGCCTCAAGGACAAAGCCGCAAGCACAGCGAATTCTCTGCTACCAAAAATCCGACAGGCCCTGACGGGGTGCGTTCAATCGCGTTGTCGCCGTATTGTTTAATGAGGCGTACGCAGTGGCCGTATGGCCTAATGCATGCGGCGTAGCATGGGCTTATCGCTCTGGCGAATCCTATTTGAACGCGTAGATCGGGCTGCTCCAGGCCTGAAAACCGTCTTCCGTCGTCACGCAGACCCAAAGCGGATTGTCAGCATCGGTCTTTAGCGGAATTTCGAGTTCTGTCTTGATGGTGCGGTGTGGATTTTCCTCCGGCAATCGAAAAGCACGGATCTTCCGCTCGAGCCCGCCCGCATCCATCGTCAGGTCCTCAAGCCCGATCTCCGAGAGTGGTGCCTGCAAAATGCCGAGATTGGTCTCGACATTAAGGGAAGCACCCACCGTATCGTCGAGCCATACATCGAAGCCGCCGAAGTTGCCGGTCGTGATGGCATCGAAGACGATAGTGTCGCCACTGTGCTGCTCCAGTTTCCGCTCGTGGTTCCAGGCGTTGATCTTCTCCATCCGCTTAATCGATGCCCCGCTGAAGCTGGCCTGACCCTTCCAGTTGGTCTCACGGCCACGGCCGCGGTACTCGGCACCGCTCCAGACGACCCGGATGCGATCACCGAGATCGCCTTTCGAAAAACCCCGGACCGTCTTCAGCACATCGGTACCGTTGCGAATCTCGATTCGCTCGATCGGACTCTGGGCCGAGACTTCGACCTTGAGTGTCACATAGTCGTCGTTAGTCTGGACGATATCGCCCATCATCACGTCCGTAACCACCTCAAAGGTCGCGCCAGAGAAGGCCTTCGGGTCCTCGTCGAAGAGTTGCCCGCCCGTCGGCAGAACAGCGTGCACGTCGAGATGAAGCCGCGTCCCAGTCGTCCCATAGTGGTGACGCCGACGCAGGCATTCGAAGATACTATCGCGCGTCAGCTCCTGCGCATAAAAACAAGTGAGCCCGCCATAGGCGCCAAACATCGAGGCCCCTGGATAGCTCGCCCCCGGACGACCCTTGTGCCCGTCACTGTTGCAGACAACACCGCTCCTGTGGCCAAGTGGGAAGCCGTCCGTCAGCAACCATTCGAAGGTGCCCCAGGCTGAATGGATCTCCATAGAGCGTTCAAGCTTCGGATCATGAGCGTAGCTGATATCGGCATACCGGCCGCCTACATGGGCGTAGATAACGCAATCCTCATCCTTCAATGCCTCGAACAGCAAGTTGGCGTTGGGTGCGTCGGTGTCGATATCCTCTCGCTCCGGCAACAACGCATGCGACGAACGGCGAATCTGACGCCCCTCGGCGCGAAAATACACATTGCGGTCACCGCCAACGGCCGTGTTGCCGGACCATTCGTATCCCGGAAAGGTGACGAAACGGCCCTCGTCGAGAAACTCGGCCGAGAGGTTATTCAGGTAGGTCCAGAACTTGTTATTCACCTGGAAGTCGTTCGCCTGGTGGCCGGTGAGATCGAGAAAGGCGCAATCGCGGGCGAAGGTGAAATAACTTCGCGATGTTCCGATACCGATCGACTCACCTGACTGGCCATGCAGATCGCCCCAGTAGCCACCGTACTGACCGCTGCGAATCTGCATCGGATGAGATCTGGCAACGAGGTCGCCACTCTCCCGTTCCAACACCGTAATGCGCAGCTCGCCGGGTTCATCGACGCTCAACCCCTCAAAACTGATGGAGTGCTCACCGAGCGGATAATCGAAGATCTCCGGCAGGCAGTTCACCGGCAAAGTCGTCTCGAAGCGAAACTTGCCTTGGGCAAGCCCCGTCGGGTTACCCCAGCTGTCCTCCGCCTTAAGACCGAACTGGAAACGCTCGCCGGGCCGACGCAGGCTTGAGAGCACCGCGCGCCAGACCGCCGGGCGACCAGGGACGATATCGATAGTCGGTGTATTGGGGATTGGCACGAAATGCCCAACCGCGCAGACATCCGCCAGTACCTTGAACTCGAAATCGGTCTCGACCATGGTCTGCAACTTGAGCCCGTTCGAGCCATGGCTGGTATCGCCAAAGACAATAGTGATCGTATCGCCCTCTCGCATATAGCCGCCAGAGACGTTGACGGTGAGCGACTTCCAGCGTGGGCGGGCACTCATACCGCGACGGGCATAGTTGACAGATAGGCAGGCGCCGTTGCTCGCTATCGCCGAGACATAGTTGTCGGTGGTCGGATCGGCGGTCTGCATGGTTGCGGTATCGCCCATCGCCCGGAAGACGACGCGAATCGCTCCAGTATCATCCAGGCCAAAGCGCCCGACGGTATAGGTCAGCGTGAAGGTCTGATAGCTGCGGACCTCAAATTTACCCTTTGGTGCAATGTCGACATGGCCGTAGAGCACTGGGTCGGTTCCAGGCTGGACCGGCGTCCAGCCTTCGCCGACATAGTCAGAATCCGGCAGCCTATAAGTGCCCGCATCCGCACCAGGAATTCCTTTGGCATCCGGCATTGCTTTGATCCACTGAAACTCCAAATTTCGGGCGGGCTATGATACCGCACCGTTCACTAATCATGGCGAAGGGGCGCTATCGAATGAGGAGGTTGCTGGTTGTTTCAATCAGTCGATTGCAGGTTTGGCTCGCCATACCCGGCTTTCAGAAGCTGTCGGTCAATCTTACCCGTACCGGTCTTGGGTAGTTCGTGCAAAACGATGATCTCCCGCGGGCACTTGTGCGGCAGCAACATCCGCTTGGTGTAGTTCTGCAGGTCTTGTTCAAATTGGGAGCTTTGCGCGATACCGGCAGCAAGCACCACCCAAGCAATAATCGTAAATCGTTTGTCGGCAAGTTCCAGTGCCTGCACACACGACGCCGCCACCATCGGGTGCTCGTTGAGCGCGAGTTCGATCTCCAACGGATACACCCACTGCCCAGATACTTTGACCAAATCATCGGCCCGACCCTTAAAAAAATAAAACCCATCCTGATCACAGACGAATCGATCTCCGGTGTAGATCCACCCCCTGCGCATGGTCTTTGCAGTGTTTTGCGGCCGGTTCCAGTAATGTGTTGCAGCGGACAGGCCACGAACGGCCATAACACCTTCCTCACCCTCCAGAGCTTCTAGCCCGTCTGAAGTTTCAAGCCGAACTGAATATCCGGGCACGGGCTTTCCTGCAGAACCGCTTTTCTGTTCTTGCTCGGTATTGGAGAGATAAATATGCAGTAACTCGGTTGAGCCAAGCCCTTCAACGATGGCATGACCAAACTGATCGCGCCATGCCTTGGAAAGCTCCTTGGACAGAACCTCGGCTGCCGAAACGCAAAGGCGCACTGAAGAGAGATTTGCCTGCTTAGCCGACTCTGCACGAATCAAAGCGTTGTATAGCGTTGGCAAACCGAAAAAAAGGGTTGGCTGATAGCGATCAATATGTTCGTATATTCGAGTTGGATCAGGCCGTGCTGCCATCAATACAGAGGCTGCTCCAACAGACATTGGAAAGGTTATTGAATTACCAAAACCATATGCAAAAAATATTTTCGGAACAGAAAAGCAGACATCATTCTGATTGATCTTCAATATATGTCTGGCGTAACTCCACGCGGTGTAGAGTGCGTCCTCATGTTGGTGCACCACCCCTTTTGGTTTGCCGGTAGAACCCGAGGAATACATCCAGAACGCCATATCGACTGCCGTGGTTGGATATTCGGCCAGCTCAGACTCCATCGCGGCCCAGGGTTGCGTGGCGGCGGAGACTATGACGGTGTGGCACGCAGTCCCTGTGAGGGCTTCTTGAGTAAACAACTCTGCGTGATCCTTGGATACCACGACCGCGGTCGCGCTACTATCCTGAAGGCAATATCGGATGAGATCTGATGATGTCAGTGTATTGATGAGCACAGGCACAAATCCGGCACGCAAAGCACCCATAATTGCTGCCGGGTAAGCAGGTTCGTCATTCAGGAATAACAGGATACGGTCCCGAGGTTTACAGCCCGCCTGAAGCAGTGCGTTGCCAATTTTGGCGGCTTCCACAGCAAGCTGCCCGTAAGTGAAGTTACCGCTATCAGACAGAATCGCTTGGCGCTTGCTATTTGTGGCCAGGTTATCCCACAGCAGGCGTGACGCGTTGTAGTCCGCTGGCACGGAAAACCCGATCTCCCTGGCCAGAGCGGCCATCATTGGCGCATGCGATGAATTCAAGAGTCCAACCCTATGTTCTGTGCTTTAAGATCAGCGGCAAAACCCGGAGCCATGTCCCGCAACCTCTGTGCATCGATCCGTCCACCTCTGCGAATATAATTCAGCGCAAATTGCCACGGTTCCAACCGCATGTGTTCACCAAAGGACTCATACCAAAGAGCAGAACGCTTACCGGCCCGTGCAATCTTCTCATGGATTGGCTGACGAGCAGCCTGATAGGCAGGCAGGGCTGTCGTTAGGTTCCAGTCGTACTCTCTTAGCGCCGCCACAAGAGCGATGACATCTTCCAGAGCAAGCCGGGTACCAGAGCCAATCGAGAAATGCACTGTGTGCAGTGCATCGCCCACCAGAACCCGGTGACCAAGAAACCAGCGACGGCATGACAGAACCGGAAACTGCCGCCAGATCGATTTGTTGGCGATCAGGCGGGCATCACCCAGGGACGATGCAAATAGTATCTCGCACTGTGTACGGTATTGTTCTTCGTTCATCTGACCGAAACCCGAGGCCTCAAAAGTATCATTGCCCATCTCGACAATGAAAGTCGCGCGGCCGGGTGCGTACGCATAATGATGCGCATTCATCGGACCACAGGGGGTGTCAATGAAGGTCTGTGTCAGGCTATCAAATTCCTGGTCGGCGCCAAACCAGGCAAAGCGGTTCTGTAACAAGCTGATCTCTTCCCCAAAATTCTGCGGTGCGGAACGACGGACGGCCGAATTGAACCCATCTGCACCGATCACCAGATCAAAATCTGATAGATCGGTCGATGCGTCAATCAGTGTTCCATACTCCGGTTCAATGTGAAGGGCACGGGCACGATGTTGCAGGAGTTCAAGCAGTTCAAGCCTGCCGATTCCTGAGAAACCGATACCGTCAATTGTTATCCGTTGACCGGCATGAATCACCGTTATATCACTCCAGTGTTTCATGTGCGGATCGATCAGATCAGCAGTGCTTGGGTCGCCTTTGCGCAGGAAAGTAAGCGCTTGGCGCGAAAAGACGACGCCGAAGCCAAAGGTAACATCAGCCGGATTCTGCTCGACAACCCGGATCTCCAAGCCAGGTCGCGCACGCTTGAGTGCAATCGCGGCATAAAGCCCGGCTGGACCCGCCCCAACAATGATCACACGCATGGATTTTTCCTTAACTCATCGTCGATGGGGCCAGCCTGCTTTGGCATAACCCGATGCTGTCGGTTGGTACTCTGATCCACAACTATGGTCCAGTTGACCATGCCCATCCCGTTGCAGCCCAACAAGGGCCTAGCGTACTTTAAATCAATACAACGTACTTCCTGACGATGCCCAGACCTAACGAGGGGAATTCTGCGAACCCGGTCAGCACGCTCACGCCTTTGAGCTAAACCTTGAAACTATCCCGGACACCATCCGAGCTGCACTCGATCCAAACACGTGAAGCAGGCCCGACGGTGGCACAATTATGATCTAATGATCCCATACTGGGTATAGTAGGATGGTTGTTTTTTCAGGATCAACCCGTACGAACCGAATGGTTCGCAGCACATGAATCCATCCGGACCCAGCACAATTTCAATGCAAGGAACTTTGTAATGAGCAAACTTCAGTCCGCTGCTGATTTGCCCGCCGAATACCTGTCAGCCTTAGCGTCTGCCAACCTCCAGCCCCTGTGGCCTAGCCTTAGAACCCTTATTTCACACGGTGCCCCGGCGCGAAGTTCGATCCCGATGCATTGGAACTATCCACAGGTCCGGGAACTGCTGATACAAGCTGGCGATCTGACGCCAATCGCAAAAGCAGAACGGCGGGTGCTGGTACTGTGTAACCCTGGGTTGGGCATCGATAATCTGCAGGCGACTCCATCGATTTACATCGGCTTGCAGCTCATCCTTCCTGGTGAGGACGCCCCCAATCACCGCCACTCGCCCAGCGCCATCAGGCTCATCGTCGAAGGCATTGGCGGCTTCACCACAGTCGAAGGCGAGCGTCTGCCGATGGAGCCTGGAGATCTCATCCTGACCCCTTCGGGCCTCTGGCATGAACACGGCCATACCGGCTCTGAGCCGGTCATCTGGATGGATGCACTGGA
Source organism: Arenicellales bacterium (assembly GCA_050256425.1). Lineage (GTDB taxonomy): Bacteria > Pseudomonadota > Gammaproteobacteria > Arenicellales > UBA868 > UBA868. The sequence continues at coordinate 20,035 of JBBWVW010000128.1, forward strand.
TTTGCCGCTGATCTATTACCTGGAAACCTCCCAGGCGCAGGAAGCGCCTCTGCAACATGCCCCAATCAGACCCGATTCGTCGCAGACCAAGTTCAGGCGGGCGGGGCTGTTGCCCTACAGCCAGTTACACGATCGCAACCCCTATCCAATGTTGCGTTATCCCTGGAAAGAGGCCCGTGAAGCGCTGACCGAACTGGCCGGCGCGACCGATCGGGATGCGTTGGTTCAGTTGGCCTATGTCAATCCGGTCACTGGCGAGGAATGCCTGCCGATACTCGGGATTTCCGCATTGATGCTGCGACCGGGAGAGAGTGCTGATCTGGGCAGGCGAACCTGTTCAGCAGTGACCCACGTGATCGAAGGCGTTGGCAGCAGCGAGATCGACGACAGCGCTTTTAACTGGAACCCGCGGGATATAACCGTCATTCCACCACACGCCTCGTGCACGCTTCACAACCAGTCCTCATCCAAACCGGCATTCCTGTTAATCGTTGATGACGCACCGCTGCACCGCAAATTAGGGTTTTATCGCGAATACCGCTAGGGACAAAACTAGTCCAGAGCCATTTAATCATTATTCAGTTGATGGCTATAACACCCATGCCAGGGCGCGGCTATGAAGGACTCGCCCTTGCCTACCCAAAGCATAAGCGAGGCCTTCCTTTTAGGAATTGCGTAACTTGATTCAGCGATTCAATAATCTAGCAGTCAGTTCGAGCCCTTGGAGGCCGCAATTTCTACTTTTTGTTTTCCGCGACTTGGGTCAACTATCTCACTGCCGGATTGCTCGAGCGCACCTAAGATATGCCCGACTCATCTCAAACCGAATCGGTTTAACTTGATATCATGGCACAACAATGCAGACCTCAATAAATGAAAAAGCCAACTCCGGTGCGAGGCAGATCTGGGTTGATGCGGATGCGTCCCCCAAAGTCATCAAAGAGATAT
>JBBWVW010000129.1:0-5077 GCA_050256425.1 Arenicellales bacterium
GGGTTTCATTATGACACCGGGCTGCCGCGCGCCGCCTTGAAGGAAGTGCTGCTCGAAGCGGCGCGTATGAAGCTGCGGGTTTCGTGCATCTTCGCCGAAGTGGCGGCGCTTTTCGAAGAAGTGCACCGTAAGGTGCCCATAGATAACCTGCGCTGGGCGTGGGGGCATATAGCGGTCCTGACCGAAGACGACGTCCTGCGCGCGCGGGACCTGGGCTTGGTTGTGGTGACCCACACCAATCGGCACATCCGCAAAATGGGCTCCCAGCATCTGCAGCGGCTGGGCCCGGAAAACCAAGATCAAATCGTTCCCCTGCGGCGGCTGATGGATGCCGGCGTGCCGATTTCCCTGGCCACCGATAATGTGCCGCCGTCGCTTTTTTATCCGATCCATCACGCGGTCGCGCGCCGCGATGAGACCACCGGCGAGGTGGTGGCGCCGGGCCAAAAATTGTCGCGCGAAGAGGCCTTGCACTGCGCCACTTGGGGGGGTGCATATCTTGCCGGGCGGGAAGCCGACTTGGGCAGCCTTGAGCCCGGCAAGAAAGCCGACATTGCCATCCTGAACGACGACTTGATGACCATGCCCGAGGACGGCATCCCCGGCCTGCATGCCGACACGGTTATTGTCGACGGCAAGATTGTGTTGGAACGGAGCTAACGATATGAGCGGTCCGGTCTATGGCACCTACAGCCAAGCGCAGCTCGACGCGCAATATGACCAACGCTCCTTGGTGCCTGATTTCAGAGCAATTAGCCTATTGATAGTAATTGATGGCGGAACTTAACCGCGCTCCGACTTCCAGGCAATCGGGCTCATCTCAGTACCATGGATGGGTACTTTTATAGAGGTTTCTGCAGGGCTGTAGGCTGGTTCAACACAAAAAAGAGCGGCGCTGTTCAAAGCGCCGCTCCGGGTGGATAGAAATAAGGTGTTAGACCTGTTTACTGCATGACCTTGGTCCAGACCTTGTCGATCAGGGACTGGGCCTTGGGTGAGCAGGTTGGTGCAAAAACCACCTTCAAATCGGACGGCGGGTTGATCTCCGGTGCTGATTTCAGCTCATCCGAATAGTAGGCTGCGGTGCCGTTGACGGCATCGCCGTAACCCTGGTTTTCTGTCAGCATCGCCATGTTGACCGGATCCATCATGAAGTTCATGAATTTCTTCGCGTTTTCGACGTTCTTGGCGCTCGTGGGCACCACCATGCTGTCGTACCAGCCGACCACACCTTCTTTCGGGTAGGCATAGACGATAGGCGCACCGGTCAGGCGACCCAACCGGGAGTAACCACTCCAGTGGTTGGTCATTATGGCTTCACCGCTCGCCAGCAGGTCGCTCATGGTTTCAGAGTTGTAGGCGACCACAGATTCCTTCTGCGTGACGAGCATGTCCTGGATCTGCTTCATTTGCTTCGCATCTTCGGAACAAAACGGTATGCCGAGATAGATGTTAGCGAGACTGATGACTTCGTCCGGGGTCTGGAAAACGCTCAGGCGCCCATTGAGTTCATCGGACGGCTCGAAGAACTCTTTCAGTGATGCACCCTTACCGGAATACAGTTCGCTGTTGTACGAGAATGACGTCGTGCCCCACTGCCAGGGCCCGCTATATTCCTGCTCCGGATCCCATTCCGGAAAGGTCCAGCGATCCTCCATGTTTTTAAAATTGGACAGCGCATGTACGCCGACTTTCTGAATCAAGCCTTCGTTGATCAAGATCGGCACGAAGTTCTGGCTAGGCACGACGATGTCGTATCCGGTGGCGCCGGCCTGCAGTTTCGCCAGCAGAGTTTCGTTCGAATCGTAGGTATCCACGGAAACCTTGATGCCGGACTCTTTCTCGAACTTGGCAATGAGTTCTGGCGGGGTGTATTCCGTCCAGTTATAGATGAATAACTCACCTGAGGCCTGTGCCAATCCCGAGATCAGCACCGCTGTGATTGCGGCGAATGTGGTGAAAAGACGTTTCATATTGTTACCTCCTGTTGGTACGATTATTGTCGACTAGTAGACTTACAAAATCAGTGTTTAGTGCTGGCCTGTGTCTTTTTCGAAAAAATCCAGTATGCCGTAACAATGGCGATCGAGGCAAGCAGTAGCATGGTCGAGACTGCATTGATCTCCGGCGTCAGGCCACGGCGGATCATCGAATAGATATAGACGGGCAAGGTCGTAGAACCGGCCCCGCCCACCATCAGCGTGATAATAAAGTCATCCATAGATATAACGAAAGCCAGCATGGCGCCGGCGACGATACCCGGCATCAGTAACGGCATGGTGACAAAACGGAAGGTTTCCCATTCCGATGCATAAAGATCACGTGCGGCCTGCTCCAGAGTGGTGTCCATGCCTTCCAGCCTCGCGCGAATCGGCATGAAGGCAAAGGGAATACAGAACGTGATATGGGCGATGATGACATTACCCAGGCCCAAGTTCATGCCAATCGCGGAAAAGAAAATCAGAACCGCCACCGCAGTTACGATCTCCGGCACCATCAGCGGCAGCGTAATCAGCCCCAGCGAGGCTGTCTTACCGCGGAAGTTGCCGCCCCTGGCGAGTACCAGGGCTCCTATGGTGGCAATAGCCGTGGCAATAGCCGTCGCCACTGTCGCGACGATCAGCGAGTTCCAGACTGCTTTTTGGATATCGGCGTTGTTAATGGCCTTCAGATACCAGTCGATGCCGAAACCGCCCCAGTTCATAACCATGCGGTTGGCATTGAATGAATAAACAATCAGTACGATGATAGGCACGTACAAAAAGACGAAGAAAGCAATCGTCCAGGAACTGAGCCCGCGATAGTGGCCTACGGGAAGCACCTTCTTGCCCTTGCGCGTGGACCGCTTTTGTATTTGATCGCTCATGATCAGGCGCTCCCTTCCATAGCCGCCCGATTCTTGGCCGCCCTGGCGTAGAAGATCAGGGTGATGATCACAACAGACAACAACAGCATTGATAAAGCCCCACCAAAGGGCCAGTTGCGTGCGGACGCGAACTGAAACTGAACCAGGCTGCCCAGCATCAGTTTCTTGCCTCCGCCCAGCAGGTTTGGCGCAATAAACGCTCCAAGACAGGGGATGAATACCAGTAAACAACCGGCAATGATTCCGGGCTTGCACAAAGGGATAACGACCTTGGTCATGATCTCGAAGCGGTTGGCGTACAGATCGCTTGCGGCATCCAGCAGGCGGAAATCAAGCTTTTCCAGGCTGGCATAGATGGGTAGTACCATCAGCGGCAGATAGCTGTAGGTCAGGCCGATAGCGATGGCGCCGTCCGAATACATCATGCGCAACGAATCGTCGATGATGCCTGCCGCAAGCAAAGGCGCCTCGATCACGCCCCCACGGCCCAGGATAATGATCCAGGCAAAGGTGCGGATCAGCAGGTTAGTCCAGAACGGGATGGTGACCAGATAAATATAGAAATTGCGGCGGTTCTCGGGCTGCAGCGTGATGTAGTAGGCGACCGGGAAACCGAAAATCAGGCACAGCAGGGTAGCGCCGAAGGATAACTGGAAGGACCGGAAGATGATGTTGAGATAGCCCGGATTGAAGACCAACTTGTCTTCCAGGTCGTATTCAAAAGCAATCTTGATGTAGGCGGCCAGTGATCCTATCGGTTTGACGCCGCCATAGGGATTCGGCTCCAGAAAGGAAAACACACCCATGATGACCATGGGTATCAGCATGAAAATGCCGATCACGAAATAACTCGGTGCGAGGCCCAGCCAGCGCCGTCCGGCGGCGCTTTTCGGTAACCAGTCGCTCATTGCGCCAGGACCTTCAAGGCCCGCGCCGAGAATGAGACCGCGATCGGGTCACCTATCGCGAAGGGCAGTTCGCCATCCTCGCGCGGACGCGCCTGCGCCGTTAATTCGATTCCGTCACCCATGTCCACGGTATAAGCCGCCTGGTTCCCCAGGTAGACAAGGTTTGTGACCTTGCCCGGTCGTTTGCCAGAGTCGTTTGCCTCGTCGAGGACAGACAGCATGATTTTTTCGGGCCGCAGGAATAGCGTAACCTGATCACCGACTTTGTGGTGGCCGCTGTTTTCGGTCTCGAACATGCTTTGTGCGCTAATCCTGCAGGTCACCAGATCATCGTTGAGATCCACAATCTCGCCATCCAGAAAGTTCGTATCGCCGATAAAGTCCGCCACGAAACGGTTGACCGGATGCTCGTAGATGTCCGTCGGCCTGCCGATTTGCTGAATCTCGCCATTGGACATAACCGCGATCCGGTCACTCATCGCGAGGGCTTCCTCCTGATCGTGAGTGACAAAGACGAAGGTAATGCCGGTCTCTCTTTGAAGCTGCTTGAGCTCTTCGCGCATGGCCTGACGGAGTTTCAGATCCAGGGCCGAGAGCGGTTCATCGAGTAAAAGCACCTTCGGGCTTGGTGCCAGGGCGCGAGCCAAGGCGACGCGCTGCTGCTGGCCGCCAGAAAGCTGGTTGGGACGGCGGTCTCCCAGTTCCTTCATCTTGACCAGGGTCAAAACCCGCTCGACGGTGGCTTTGATTTCCGGCCTGGGTTTCTTGAGGCGCTCGAGACCAAATGCAACGTTGTTGGCGACAGTCATGTGGGGGAACAGGGCATAATGCTGGAACACCGTATTCACCGGACGCCGATTCGGTTCGAGATTCTCGATCTCTTTATCGAACAGCATGATTTCACCGCCGGACACCTGTTCAAAGCCGGCGATCAGGCGTAACAGGGTGGTTTTTCCACAGCCGGAGGGGCCTAGCAGGGTGAAAAATTCGTTATCGTTGATGGTCAGGGAAACGTTATCGAGCGCCTTGACCTCCTGGTTGGAACCGGGGCTGTAGATCTTAGTAACATCACGAATATCAACTGCAGTAGTCATGCTTTACCTTATATAAGTGATAGTTGCAGTTTTCTGTAGGTTGGACCATGACATCCACTAGCGTCACACTCCAACCATCGGGATACGTGGCTATCTTCCTGAATCGCACCAGATTGAGCATGTGGCTGGGTCCTTTTTGGGCGTTTTCACGAAAAGCCGTGAATGCTTCCTTGGTAGGATCAATATAACCGTTCATACAGAGCACCTTG
>JBBWVW010000130.1:0-48532 GCA_050256425.1 Arenicellales bacterium
AGAGTCGAATCAAGGGCTGGACCAATGGGCAAACTGGGACCAGGTCGATGCCGTTGCCAATGGACGCCTTTATATCGTCAATTCGGACCACCTGCACCGACATTCTCCAAGGATCCTCGAAGGGATGCGCGAGCTTTGCCAGGTAATTGACCGGGCACGCGAGCCAGAGTAGCACTAGTGGCGAAATACAAGTCTGGCGAGAAAAGTCCGACCAGGCTCGCGAAAGCCAGCGGCCGTCTGGTAAGACTCGTCTAGTAGATTGTTCGCCTCGATCCGAAGTTGCCACTTTTTACCCAAGGCGTATGTAATTCCGCCGGCAATCAGGGTATGACTTTCCAAAGGAACCGTGTTGGCTTTATCATCGTAGCGCTTGCCGTGATAGGCGACGCCTAATCCGTACTGCCAATCGCCACTCCGTCGATCGATCCGTACTTGGCCGGACTGCTTGGAACGGCGCGCCAGCTGAAGGCCAGTTGCCTTATCCGTTGGATCCATCAAGGCAATGCCGGCAACGGCCTGCCAGCCCGCCACTTTGCCAGACCAGCCTAATTCCAGTCCGTCAATTGCAGCGCGATCGAGATTCACCGGGGCATAGGTGAGCGAATCATAGGCTACCAGGTCTTTGATATCGGTATTAAACCAACGAAAGGTCCATGAACCTGGTCCTGCGTCACCACTGACACCCACTTCATAAGAGGTGGATGACTCCACTTCAAGCGCCGGGTTGCCAAAGCCCGGGTAATACAGGTCGTTGAAGCTAGGCGCCTTGAATGCAGTGCCTAAACCCGCATTAAAGCGCAGTCCACTTCCGGTTGACAGCGCGTAATCCAGATTGCCGGTGAAATGGCTTCCAAACTGCTCGTTATCATCAAACCGCAAACCCCCGACCACATCCTGAATACCATAACCACCCTGCCATTGTCCGAACACGCCAAGGTTGGACCGTGAACTCACATCGTAACTGACCGATCCATCAACCGAGTCATCCGCGTAATCAATCCCACCTGTCAGCAAATGAGCCTCGGCGACAGGCCAATCCAGTTGCCAACTGGCCTGATTGTGAGTGGTGTTAAATTCTCCGTCTGAGACGCTATCTGCAAAAGTCTTGGAATCATCACGACTCTGCCCGACCTGTATCGTACTACTCCATCCACCATCTCCATCGGTGCGCCACTTCAGATTCAGCACCTGCTGTGTGTAACTAGAGTCGTTAACCACTAACGGACCTGCCCAGGGATTATCAAAACCGGTATTTCCGGATGCGTACAAAAGCGAGAGATCCAGTTCGCCAGCCCCAGCAGTGGGCCCATGCCATCGGGCGCTCAGCGAGGTATTGTCATATCCATCTTTATCGCTCTGGCTGCCCACAGTGCTGTCGATACCATCAGCATCGATCACATCGACCTGGACACTGAAGCGACTGTCGCCAGCCGGGCCCGCGATACCAGCCCCGGCGATCGCCGTGTTATAGGTGCCGTAACCGGCTTGAGCATGAACTTCGCGTCTATCACCCCCTTTGCGAGTGAAGATCTGGATCACGCCGCCTATCGCCTCGGAACCGTAAAGGCTCGATCTCGGCCCCCGGACAATCTCGATGCGTTCGATCTGATCAAGGGGAAGAAACTGGAAGGCAGTCGCGCCTACGGTGGCCGAAAACAATTTAATACCGTCAACGAGTGTCAGCACATGACCGGCATTCGTACCCCGCATGAATACGCTGGTATTTTTCCCATAGCCGCCGTTACGGGTAACCTCCAGACCAACCTGGAACGACAGTAACTCTCCAAGGTCTCGCGCCGCGCTGCTCTCGATATCCTCACGCGAAATCACTGTGACCGGGGCAAGCACCTGGTCGGCCGTCTGCGCAGTCCGTGTTGCGGTCACAATAACCGGGTCGGCAGCCTGGGCTGACGGGGCAGTCAAAAAAGGAATTACGACAACAGCGGGAATCCAACTAATTGAAAAGTTTTTCACTGATCACTCCTTGCGCGCCACCCGTGCGCTTAAGGTGGAGAAGAGGTCAGTCGCGTTGTGCATAACCGCAACCCATCGCCGCCCCACGCGGTTTTATTGGGTCCACTACTGGTCGGTCTCCGGACTTGTGAGGGCACCTGGGTGCGAGATGGAGTGCCTTCCCACGGCTTGCGCCGCAGTGGCTTGGTGCTGCATCCTGTCCTCACCTACCGTTGCGGGGGCAGTGCCGGAATTGCACAGAGCGTGCGCACCGGCTTCCCGTTTACCTGCCTCACGTAGATACAGGTAACCAGCAGGGATAACCGCGCAACCCTAATGGCGAATTAAAGGAGTGTCAAGCGTTTCAGCCCGGGAGGTACCAACGTCCTTGGGGGCTATCAAAAGACATCATCCGGTGGCGGTACAACCTGGTCAATGTTGCCTCAGTGGCTATGGCCTGGGCTGATCCATACTCCACCTCACCGTTGCCAAAAAGCAAGAGCAGATGGTCGCTAAAGCGTAGCGCAAGGTTCACATCATGCATCACGAGGATTACCAGGCCACCCTGGTTTTTCCACTGGTGCACCATCCCGCCAAGCACCGCGACCTGGTGGTGCATATCCAGATGGTTGCCAGGCTCATCCAGCAGAACACATCCGGACTCCTGGACGAAGACTGCAGCGAGATCCACCCGGCGCCGTTCACCCCCCGATAAAGAAGCCATACTGCGTTCCGCCAGGTGCGCCATGCCTACGCGTTCCAGTGCGACCACTGCCTTGTCACGGTCATGCGTGCCCTCCCCCCGTAAGGGGCTGATCCACGGATGGCGGCCAGTCAGGACGGTCTCAAGCACTGTAGCCGGAAACAGTGTTTCGCTATCCTGAAACAATATACTCAGTTGCTGCGCCCGCTCCCGCCGCGCGATCCTCTGAACCGGTCGCCCATTGAGTCGAACGTTGCCCGAGTTCGGAGGCCGGAGTCCAGCCAGAGTTTTAAGCAGGGTAGTTTTACCAACCCCGTTACACCCCAGCACACACCAGACCTGACCGGTCGAGAATTCAAGATCGAGGCCCTGGCAGATCCGGGTATCACCGATCTCAATACTGAGGTTTTGCAACTCGATCGACATCAGCGCACCACCGGAGCGGTACTGCGGCGCAGTAATAGGAGAAACAACGGTACCCCCACAAACGCGGTAATCACGCCAACGGGTAACTGCAGTGGAGCAAGGAGGGTTCTGGAAAACATTTCCGCCAGCACCAGCAGGCTGCCGCCTCCCAGTACCGAGGCTGGTATCACGAAACGGTGATCAGACCCGCCCCATATTCGCACCAGGTGAGGCACCACCAGCCCAACAAAGCCAATCGCGCCTGCGAGGGTCACAGCCGATGCCGTCAGGATGCCAGCCACCAGAAACAAACCAAGTCGAACCAGTCCAGTATCGACGCCTAATGACTGTGCGCGTAATTCGCCTAAGGTCAACACATTGAGACTTCGGGCAGAAATGAGCGCAATGATCAGGGCGCCGGCCAGTATTCCACTTCGAAGCCCACCAGGATATGATTCATGTACATCTCCCATGAGCCAGAACAGCATCCCACGAAGATGGGTGTCCGGGCTGACAACGAGAATAAAACTCACGGCCGCCCCCCACCCTGAGGCCAATACCACTCCAGTCAACAGTAAACGGGTGGTCGACCAGTCGCCCTGTCCACGAGAGAGCATAAAAACCAGCGCCATAGAGCCAAGCGCACCGCCCGCGGCTGCCAATGAAACCCAGCCGTGATGCCAGCCGAGCATCATCGCCAACAAGGCTGCGACGGCGGCGCCTCCGGAAACCCCCAGCACATAGGGATCCGCAAGCGGGTTGCGCAGCAACACCTGCATCAGTGTCCCGGCAAGACCCAAAAGCCCGCCTACCACAAACGCATTCAATGCACGTGGCAGACGCAGTTGTACTACGACAGCGTAATCTACCGATAGATGCTCGCCACGAATCCCAGCGAGCACTTCGGTCCACTCGATGGAAACACTGCCCATAGTCAAGGCGAGAACGAAAGCAGCAAGGGTGGTAAAACCCAAAATTGAAATTTTCAAAAGGAAGGTTGTGGCGGTTCTTGGCATAGCGAGGAGTCGCTCGTTGGCGTGGTGCTATGGTGTGATTATAGTGAGTCACAAAGATGAGCTGTGCCTGGGCCCCTCACGCCTGTGGGACGTATCCATGCTTGAAAAATTAAGGGGATTAAGCGACCATTCACCATGGTGTCGGTCCCAATCAGGGTTAAAAGGGAACTAAGGTGCGCAGTGCCATGTGCAAACCTAGGCTGTACCCGCAACTGTAGGCGGCCAGCAGAGAGTCAAATGTGCCACTGGCAAAACGCCGGGAAGGCCGACTCTCTGCATTGATCCGCAAGCCAGGAGACCTGCCCGCACCGGCGTCGTTTATCTCGGATCGGGAAAAGCCTGAGGTGCGAAACCACCGCGGTGGGCGACGCGAACCGTCGTTCCAAAGCAGAGGATTCGCCATGAGACGAGAAATGATTTCCAGTATCGATAAGCGGCCAATTGACCCCGGCACAGGCACACACGTGGTCAACCAGTGACAACCCGCGCACTACTCCCTGCCGTACTGGTGTCAACCGCGCTACACGCCGGTTTAGCTGCCCTTTGGAGTACTGTAGCTCCAGTTCCGTCGCTCGACCCGGCAATGCCATTTCGCACGCAGATTGAAGCTGTACTTATTGATGAAGCTCAGGACCTGGGTGACACTCCTTTGCCATCCGTGGCAGCGCCTGACTCCCCTGCCCTTTCGAACCAGATCGACCTTCTGAAAAAAGACAACGATCAACTTAAGACGCTCACTGAGTCATTGCAAACACGGTTGGTGCAGAACCAGAATGACCTGACCCAAGTGCAATCTGAAAATGAAGCGCTCAAGGCCGCCGTAGTTGCTCTTGAGCAAAATCATTCTGATCTGGAATCTGGCCGAGCACAGTTGCAACAACAGGTTGCAACAATGGCCGAGAACTACAAACACCTCGTCGAAGAAAAAGCGACTCTGGCGCAGGACAATCACAGAATTGCAGCCAACCTTGTCCTGACCAAACAGGAAAAAGATCAGCTAGCAGAAGAAAAAACTGCTATCCAGGATGAACTAACCAGAACCGGCGAGCGGCATGGCCAGCTGAAGACCAAGAACACCTCACTACTAGGCGCACAGGCAGATCTCAAAAGCCAGGTCGCCTCTTTGCAACGAAACGACAGCGAACTCCGGGATGAGGCAGTAGCTTTGAATATGACGATCGTCAGACTGACTACAACGCGCGACAGCCTGGCCGAAAAAAATGCCGGAACTGCGCAAACCGCGAAAAGCCTTGCGGCAGATCTTGTCACAGAGCGCCAGGGAAAAGATCGGCTGGCTAAGGAAAAGGCCGCTCTCGATGATCGCTTTATCAAAAGCCAAAAACAGCGCGACCAACTGCTTGCCGAGAAAGCCGAATTAACGAATGCCAATACCAATCTGGAGGGGCAGATTGCAGCCCTACGCCAGAACGACAATGACGATAGGAGTCAAAGAGCCGTACTCAAGACCACGATCACTCAACTAACCCAATCGCGTGATCGACTGATAGACGAAAACGTCGAACTCGCGACCCGTCTTGAAACGGGTGAAAAGGAAGCCGCCGCACTTCGGATTCAGGTCGAAAAAACGGCCTCGAGTGCTCAACCCTCGGCTGCGGCCCTGGATACCGGAAACGCGTTACGCGAATCTGACCCACGCCCAGTGGCAGGCAACCCCAAACCGGTGTACCCGCGCCTGGCAATCCGGCGGGGCCTGGAGGGTGAGGTATCTCTTGCCGTAAGCGTTTCAGCGTCAGGCGAAGTATCTGGTATATTGATCAGCAAACCGAGTGGATCAAAACTCCTGGACCAGGCAGCTTTGAAGGCCGTGCGACAGTGGCAATTTACACCTGCCATTAGGGATGGCACGGCCTCGCCAGCGACCACCACGATCCCGGTACAGTTCCGCCTGCTCGACAGGGTCAACAGCTAGGCCGGACGATAAGTTCAGATCACCCGATCAGAACGTAGTTGCTGGATTTGCTCTTCAGAGTAGTTTAGAAATTGTGAGAGCACCTCATCGGTATGCTCTCCGAGCAGAGGGGGGGCACGAGTAACCTGTGGTGGCGTACCTCTCAGTTTCATCGGGCTGCTGAGCAATTCCATTTCGCCTAGCGACGCGTGCTGTGCGCTGACCCGCATTTGCCGGTGGGCAACCTGGGGATCATTTAGAGCCTCATCGATCCGGTTGATCCGTCCACACGGTATTCCTTCAGGTTCAAGTTGTTCGAGCCATTGTGCTGTGCTTCGGCCAGCCATGACCTGAGTCAGTTTTGCGACCAATTCGACCCGGTTGCGAACCCGATCCTGGTTGCGCGCAAAACGTGCATCGTCCGCGAGCTCTGCGCAACTCGCTAGAGCACAAAACCGCGCGAACTGAATATCATTGCCAACTGCAAGAATAACGTGACTATCGCGTGTCGCAAAAACCTGGTACGGCACGATATTGGGGTGCGCATTCCCCATGCGGATCGGTATATCGTTGCCAACAAGATAAGCCATCGCCTGATTGGCGAGTACCGCAACCTGGCAGTCAAACAAAGCCATGTCGATGTACTGCCCTTCGCCGGTACGTTCGCGCCCAATCAGTGCCGCCTGAATCGCAGAGGCCGCATACAGACCGGTCACTATATCCGCCATTGCCACCCCCACTTTTTGCGGGCCGGCATCGGGAGTATCCTCTGCCTCTCCGGTAATGCTCATCAATCCCCCCAACCCCTGGATCATGAAGTCATACCCGGCCTTATGCGCATAAGGGCCATCCTGGCCGAAACCGGTAATTGAGCAGTACACCAATCGAGAGTTCAAAGGCCTGAGCGATTCGTAATCCAGGCCATACCGTGCTAATGCACCTACCTTAAAGTTTTCGAGTAGCACATCACAATCCGATACCAGATCACGGATAATTTTCTGACCTTGAACATCAGCAATATTCAGGGTTACCGAACGCTTGCCCCGATTGGCGCCCAGGAAATATGTCGATTCCCCTTGATCCTGGCCAGGCGTGCCACTGATAAATGGCGGCCCCCAGAGGCGGGTGTCATCGCCTTGTTCCGGGCGCTCGATCTTGATGACATCGGCGCCAAGGTCCGCCAGCATCTGAGTGCACCAGGGGCCAGCCAGTATCCGGCTGAGATCGAGCACCCTGATATGGGACAGGACGCCCACGTTTCAGCCCGTGAAAGCCTGGATCCCGGTCTGGGCACGGCCCAGGATCAGCGCATGAACGTCATGTGTGCCCTCATAGGTATTCACCGCCTCGAGGTTCATCATGTGGCGGATAACATGATATTCGTCGGCAATTCCGTTGCCCCCGTGCATATCCCTTGCCATTCGGGCAATCTCCAGCGCCTTGCCGCAGTTATTACGCTTCAACAGCGATATCGCCTCGGGTGCGGCACGCCCCTCATCGAAAAGACGCCCCAGTCGAAGGCAGGCATGTGTGCCCAGAGTGATCTCGGTCTGCATGTCGGCGAGTTTTTTCTGTACCAGCTGGTTGGCGGCCAACGGTCGACCGAACTGTTTTCGCTCAAGGGTGTAATTGCGTGCAGCATGCCAGCAGAACTCCGCCGCGCCCATGGACCCCCAGGCGATGCCATAGCGAGCCCGATTGAGGCACCCAAAAGGCCCTGCAAGTCCGCTGACCCCATCGAGCGCGTTTTCAGTCGGAACAAATACATCCTCCATAATGATCTCCCCGGTTACCGAGGTGCGAAGTGAGAATTTACCCTCGATCTTGGGTGTACTGAGGCCGGACATGTCACGTTCGAGCACAAAGCCTCGGATAGCTCCGTCATCATCCTTCGCCCAGATAACGAAAACATCCGCGATCGGCGAGTTGGTAATCCACATCTTGGCGCCGTTAAGGCGAAAACCCCCGTCGACCTCGCGGGCCCGGGACTTCATGCCTCCCGGATCGGAGCCATAGTCAGGCTCAGTAAGCCCAAAGCAACCCACCCATTCCCCTGAGGCAAGTTTTGGCAGGTATTTGTCACGCTGCGCCTGTGAACCGTAGGCATGAATTGGATGCATGACCAGGCTGGATTGCACGCTCATCATGGAACGGTATCCGGAATCAACCCGCTCGACTTCACGGGCAGCTAGCCCATAGCAGACGTAACTCAGGCCGGCGCAGCCGTAGCCGTCGATGGTTGATCCCAAAAGGCCCAATTCACCCATACGCGGAAAAATATCCCGATCAATCCGCTCCTCACGATGCGCCTGGAGCACCCGGGGTTGCAACTCGTCCTGGCAAAACCGCCGGATCGAATCTTGTACCAGACGCTCTTCGTCGCTGAGAGCATCTTCCAGGGCTAGCGGGTCAGCCCAGTCAAAACCTGTAGTCTGACGTTTTTTCATTACTACACTACCGTTTCCTTTACCTGATGGTTAATCCGTGTCGGCCAGCCCATAGGCCATCTTGTAGCTACCCGGGCAAACGTATAATAGCCCTATCCATCTCAGCGCATAAACAGATGCGCTTTTTTTCAACCAACGCTCCTTAAAACGCATGACTGTAGAACAACTGTGGCCATTGGTACAGGTTATCCTGGTTGACTTAGTCCTGGCCGGCGACAATGCAATTATTGTAGGCCTGGTCGCTGCGACCGTTCCAGCGCCACTGCGGCCTCGGGTAATTCTGATCGGCATCGCAGCGGCAGCCATCCTCAGAATCGGCTTCGCTCTGGTCACAGTACAACTGCTGCAAATTATTGGTTTGGTGCTGGCAGGTGGACTGTTATTGCTGTGGGTCTGCTGGAAACTGTGGCGGGAACTCCAGATCGTTCAACAATCTCAATCCGACACGGGTGTAACCACCAGACCGGCTCCCAAATCAATGAAACATGCGGTTTTCCAGATCATCCTGGCAGATATCTCCATGTCTTTGGACAACGTCCTGGCAGTTGCTGGGGTCGCTCGCGATCATACGTTGATATTAGTCATTGGCCTTATTCTGTCGGTTGGCCTGATGGCTTTTGCCGCAACCCTGGTGGCTCGCCTACTTGAGCGCCACCGCTGGATTGCGTACATTGGGCTTGCCGTAATACTCTATGTGGCCGTCACTATGATCTGGCATGGGTCACACGAGATCATTCAAAGTACGGGAGTGTGAGATTTTGAAGGCAGATACAGACAAATGAAATCTTCTCGGTGGGTCAAACTCATTGCCTCCATAGCTCTGCTGCTTGCAACTGGCGGTATTGTGCACTCTCAAAATGAAGACCTGCAACGTGCCGTGACTGCCTACAATTCAGGTGACTATGCCAAGGCAGTATCGTTGTGGGAGCCGCACGCCCGACAAGGCAACCGGGAAGCTCAATACGCCATGGGTGTTGCCTTCTATGAAGGTAAAGGCGCCAGTCGGGATCTGGACCAGGCGATCGAGTGGTTTCGCAAAGCAGCAGATTCCGGGCATCCAACAGCGATGTTTAATCTGGGGGTCGCCTACTGGGAAGGTCGCGGGGTTAAGCAGAATTTCTCCCGGGCAGTCGACTGGTGGGAACGTGCAGCTGAGCTTGGGGATATCACCTCGCAGTACAACCTCGGGTTGGCGTATTACCTCGGCAAAGGCGCTGAGCGCGATATCAGCAAAGCACGTGACTGGCTGAGCAGATCTGCCGAACAGCAGCACGCCGACGCCAAGCGCGTACTGGGTATTATCGGCAAGAACAACCTCGCCGTGAAAAACGATCAGCCCGCCACCCCGGCAAAACCGAAAGCTTCTGCCGATACTCGCTCCGAAACTGCGCAACAGGAGTCTTCGTCCTCTGCGAAGACAACAGTGCCCACCGCCTCCGGGAAAACCGTCAATACCAGTTTCACAGCAGCGCATGTTCAAAGCGGCCACCTGACCGTCCGTGCCCAACCAAATCTGTCGGCCCCTGCCACCCGCAAACTAAGACAAGGAAGCCCGGTCAAGATTATCCAGTACAGCGGCTCCTGGGCCCGACTGAAACTGCCTTCGCCAACCAGGGTCTGGGTTTTTGGAAAATATGTCGCGGGTGCGCCCAGTGGCCGCATTACTGCAAACCGGGTCCGGGTACGCACGCATCCCACAACCGGCGCCGACTCATCAGTAGTTCTGCATCTCGACAAAGGTGCGGCGGTTACGGTACATGCCCAATCTGGCGACTGGAAACAAATTAGCGCGGGGTACCTGCTACAGAACTGGGCACAGCAATCCGGCCTTGCGGTACAACAACCAGTTACCCAGGACTGGTTGGATACCTTTAATGCCTTGGCTAACCCAGGCCAGTCCAGCCGGTCGACTCCCGTATCGACACCTACTGAAGTCGTGGTTGCACCATTCAAAACCGCCTGGGTCAGCATTGACAATGCCCCGGTTGTAGGGCGACCGGATGCAGATGCTCCCGTAGTCAGTCTTTTGAACAAGGGCATAACAGTGAAAGTAATAGGCAGCAAGAGCGGCTGGATAATGATAAAGAGCCCTTTGGGGCTGGACGTGTGGGTCTATGGCAAATTCGTCAAGGAGAGTGGCGAGAGGGCTCACATTAACGACAACCGGGTGCGAATTCGCTCCCTGCCATCGACCGGGCCGGACTCAGACGTACTCGGATTACTCGACAAGGGCGCTGAGGTCGAAGTGATTAGTCGTAAGGGCGACTGGACCCGTCTGCGGGTACTGCACTCGGTTGCGGGATGGATTAAACAAGACCAGCTGACCACCCCAGGAGCTATTACCCCGGACTGGCAGACCCGCTGGGATGCGATTCGCTTTGAAGCGACCCGTTAAAGCACGGGCACCAGATTCTCTACAGAATCTTTGGCAACAAACGAGGCGCTGGCTTCTCGCCTTGCTTGCCATCACCGCTGGCGGCACTCTACCGAGCACAGCAGTACATGCTTCAGAATTTGAGCAGATACAAGCCCTGCTCAACTCACAGCGCTACGATGAAGCGCTGGCTCTGATCGCCACCACTATTACCAAGGCGACAGATGGCCGGACCGAACTACTGTTTGCGCGCGCTGATGTGCTTGCCTCTAGCGGACGACATCAAGAGGCCGAACAGGCCTACCGCGAGCTGATCACCCGTTATCCGGGGCGTCCAGAACCCTACAACAATCTTGCACGACTTTATAGTCTTCAGGGCAACCTGGAGCAGGCCGCAACGTTGTTGCGTGCTGGCTTGTATACCGACCCATCTTACCGTATTTTATTTAATAACCTTTCTCAGGTTTACGCTGAACAGGCCGCACGCGCCTATCGTCATGCTATGAACCCAGAGGGTTCGCAAGCGGACAAGCAAGAGCCCTTGACTACGCTGGGCGAGCTTTCCAGTGTGCGATTACCGATTGCAGCCCCTTAACCAGCAGGCGAACTGACCCCCCCTGTTTGGAAAGTTGGGAACCAACGGGTACACTTGCGCCCTGCCGGATTCCCGAAACCCGACGCGAAGGACCCTTATGAAGCGCTTTTCCCGTTGCCTGCTGCTTGCGCTTGTTATCACGATTCCGCCCGCCATGGCACTGGCCGGGCCAGTTTCTGATGAGTATGAATCCCGCCTGCTTCGCGCCACTGCGAATATTGTTGCCGGGCAATGGTCTGTCGGGCTTAAGGCATTAAACGCCCTGACTCACGATTACCCCGATAGTCGCGTTGGGCACCTGTTGCGTTCTGACCTGCTGTTTGCACTTGCCGGGCGAGTACGCTCACTGCCTGAACTGAACAACCTTTCGCCGGAGACGCCTGCGCGGGCGTTGCGCGAGCAACTGCGTCTCCGATGGCAACATGCCATTGGAAACCGTGAGTCCAAGGCCAACCGGGTCCCAGCGAAACTTGTCAAAGTCTCTTTGGAAAATACCGCAGTGCTTTATGTCGATCTTCCCGCAGCGCGGCTCCATGTTTTTCGACAGATTCATGGTGAGCTACAACGACTGGCTGATTTTTACGTCACAGTTGGTCGACAAGGTTACGGCAAAGAACGCGAGGGGGACCTAAAGACGCCCGTAGGCGTCTACCGGATCGACGGCTATATTCCCGGAAGCCAACTCGATGCCCGTTACGGATCTGGCGCACTGACCACCAATTATCCCAACCCACTCGATCAGCAACTGCGCAGAACGGGTTACGGGATCTGGCTCCACGGGACTGAGCCTGGCTGGATTAACCGCGCGCCCCGTGCGAGCGAAGGATGCATTACATTAAGTAATGCTGATTTCGGGAATCTTTATCGCCTGCTTGGAACCACCGACGAGTTGCCGATCATCATCGACGACACGCCGGACTGGATCTCCCCGGTGGAACTGCGACGCCTCCGTGCAAATCTCCTCGCCATCGTTCACAGTGGTCGTCAACTAGCTTCACAACAACAGGTCGAACCTTCCTCTGCAGCTATTACTGTGGGTATCGCCAAAACCTCTCGCCACGATCTGCCAGAGGCGCTCTCCAAGTCCGGTGACCTCGAATTCACCGAAGTCTTTATCTACCCCGGGCCGAAGACACAACTGGTCACCCGGGCAACAAAGTTCAAGGGGTCAGGAAAAACAGAACTCGTGGAGCAGTACTGGGTCAAAGGAGATAACGGACAATGGCGAATCGTCCTGCAACAGCAGATCCCTGTCATGACCCAACGGAAAATCGCATCCGAACCTGCGCCAGCATCGACCAAACAATTATCGGGCGCCTGACGACTGCCCGCCTACACCTACTCCAGCAACCTGTTACCGTCCTCATCTTTTTGCATCCGGATCCGAAACCATTCTCACCGGCTGCCGGAGCGATCTCTAATACCCTGATCCTAACTCGACAAGGTTGGGCCAGGCCCTTTCCGAGCGGTAAGAGTGAATCGCATCAGCGATATAACGACAAGCTGTGGGCGGGTGAGTAATACTGGCGATATGTGGGGTTAGAAAAATGCCGGAATGCGACCACAAGGGATGGTCGGCTGGCAGCGGCTCTTTACTAAACACATCCAGCGCTGCGGCCTGTAGTTGACCGCTGTCCAGTGCCATAAGAAGGTCCTCCTCGTTGATCAACTCGCCGCGGCCCGCGTTAACCAGACACGCCTTGGGCGGCAACATTGCAAGCGTATCCCGGTTAATAATGTGTCGAGTCTGTGCAGTCGCTGGCAACACGAGCACCAGTATCATTGCCTGGCGCAGAAAAGCCTCGATCTGCGCTTGCCCACAAAACATCTCTTTGGTGTCGCTGGGCTCTGGGTGTCGACGGTAACCGATCACATTGTAGTTAAGCGACTGGAGTTGTTTGGCAAGAGCCAAGCCAAGCACGCCCATTCCCATCACACCCACCGTTGTATCTCGTGCCGGTAACTGAGGCAACTCTTTCCAGACGTATTGGGCCTGCTGGCGCTCATAACAATGCATCAGGCGATGAAATCTCAAAACCTGAAATAGACAGAACTCGACCATGCCTGCCGTGAGCTCTGGCTCCACCATGCGCACGATAGGCACCGCCGTTGGCAACGTCGGGCACCTAAGCAGTGAATCTACCCCCGCCCCGATCGAGAAGATCACCTCGAGGTTCTCCAGGCCGCTAAACAGTTCTGCCGGAGGATCCCACAGCAAAGCGCAGGTGATTTGTTTGAGATCGCCCACTTGCGGCCACACCCGCAACTCGAGCTCAGGCATTACCCGGGCAAAGGCGTTAACCCATTCCTGGTCACGCGCATCTGTTTTAAGCAGCATCACGGGTTTGTCTTGTATCAACATAATCTTCGTCGACTCCATATCTGCCTAGCTATCAAGTTCTCATCTCAACTTGCGCCCGTTATCCACTTTTTCGCAAGAACACAGAAGCTGGATGATTGATCGCCCGATTCAGAACCTCTATTAAATAATCCTTTCCACAGCGCCAACCTACCTGAAATCGTGAGAAATAGGGAAACAACCTTGAGAAACCGGATCAACCCCACTAAACTCACTCGTGTATCAACGGCTATAAAAAACATCAGTCCGTCGTATTCTGCCGTAGCAGTGGTTGGGAGGAAACAGTCTCGAAAATGGGCGACCAAGACATCTTTGTCCGCTTCAAAGGAGTACAGAAAAGTTACGACGGCGAAACTCTCGTCGTTAAAGACCTGAACCTGGATATCAAGCGTGGTGAATTCATTACCATGCTGGGCCCCTCTGGTTCTGGCAAAACGACCTGCCTAATGATGTTGGCGGGCTTTGAACCGGCCACCCATGGTGAGATTTATCTGGGTGGTCAGCCCATCAACGCAGTACCACCCCATAAACGCGGAATCGGCATGGTTTTCCAGAACTATGCCCTCTTCCCCCATATGACGGTCAATGAGAACCTCGCCTTTCCGCTTGAGGTCCGCAGACTCAACAAGTCCGAGATTGAGTCACGAACCAAGCGCGCACTCGACATGGTACAACTCGGCGCGTTTGGCAACCGTCGTCCGGCCCAACTCTCCGGTGGTCAACAGCAACGGGTAGCCGTTGCCCGGGCTCTGGTGTTTGATCCTGACCTTGTGCTTATGGACGAACCACTGGGCGCACTCGACAAGCAACTGCGTGAGCAGATGCAGTACGAAATTAAACATATTCATGAAAGCCTCGGCGTAACAGTCGTCTACGTAACCCACGACCAGTCCGAGGCGCTGACTATGTCGAACCGTATCGCCGTCTTGGACGATGGTGTCATCCAACAATTGGCAGCGCCCAACGACCTGTATGAACGGCCTGAAAACGCATTTGTCGCACAATTTATCGGCGAGAATAACCGGCTGATGGGGTTCGTGCGCAGCATCGAGGGGAATCACTGCCAGGTCGAACTTGATAACGGCGAGCACATTCAGGCATTCAAAGTCAACGTTGACGCCGTAGGCGACCGGGCCACACTTTCGCTGCGTCCCGAGCGAGTCGAAGTGAATCCCGAACCTGGAAAATTTCCCAACTTATTCGAGGCCAAGATAGAGGAATTGATCTACCTGGGTGATCATATCCGCACCCGCGCTTCGGTCTGCGGGCACAACGATTTTATTGTTAAAATCCCTAATGCGTCGCACCATGCGACGCTAAACGAGGGAGACATAGTCAAGTTCGGCTGGTCTATGGAGGACTGTCGAGCACTTGATGTCGTCGAGGCAACTAACTGAAGTGGCCCCGACGACATGTTTTCTAACGTCATTTTGATGACGACAACCAACCGATAGCGGAGGAACGAGAATGAGTAAGCATCTCTTAGCAACCACCCTGGCCTCGGCAGTGATTGGAGCGGCCCTGGCCGTACCTGCGCACGCCGACGTCACAATCGCCTCATGGGGCGGCGCGTATACCATGAGCCAACAGAAGGCCTATGCGGATACCTGGACCGAAGGCACGGCCAACTTTGTAAACTATAACGGCGGCCTTGGCGAAGTACGCACCCAGGTCGAATCGGGCAATGTTACGTGGGACATCGTTGATGTCCTGCCACACGAAGCTCGCGTCGGCTGTGATGAAGGCCTCTTTGAGGAACTGCCCCGTGATGTCTTCACCAAGGCGCCCGACGGCACTTCGATGGACGACGATATTATGGTGTCCGTACCGAATGACTGCGTCGTACCGCAGATTTTCTGGTCTTATGTCCCCTTCTATCAGGAAGGCACCTTTGATGGCAATGCTGCTGGAAACCCGAAAACGATCGCTGACTTCTTCGATGTTGCGAACTTCCCCGGCAGGCGTGGCATTCACACCTGGGGCAACGCACTGGTCGAGATGGCACTGATGGCCGACGGCGTAGCACCTGGTGATGTTTACTCTGTGTTAGACACCGCTGAAGGCATGGATCGTGCTTTTGCCAAACTCGACACAATCAAGGATCACGCCGTATTCTGGTCCTCAGGCGCCAAGCCGCTTGAGCTCATTACCAGTGGTGAGGTATCCATGGCGCTGGCCTACAACGGTCGCGTCGGCGCTGCTATGCTTTCAGAGGGTGCGCCCTTTGTAATCAACTGGGATGGGCAGGTTCTTGAAGAGGAATGGCTGGCCATGCTCAAAGGCACACCGAACGCTGACGAAGCGCTTAAATTCCTGATTCATGCCTCTGCCCCTGAACAGCAGGCTGGCCAGGCTAGGTGGATCACCTATGCGCCAATGCGCGCCTCAGGCATCGATCTCATCCAAGCTGGTGAGCCTTGGTTCAACACCGGCGTGAACATCATGCCACTGATGCCCAATGCACCGGAAGCTTTGAGTCAAATGCATTTGTTTGCCGATCCTGACTGGTGGGCGGATAACGGTGACTCGATCTCCGAGCGGTTCACCGCCTGGATGGGTCAGTAAGCGCCACTCCGGACAGGTAGTTGTTTTTACAGAAAAGGGGCCGGTCAGTCGGCTGGCCCCTTTTCTGTCACTCCCTGGCTATGATTGTCGGGTCTCCCTCGCCGATCCATGTGAATGACAAATAGTCCCCCGGCGTCGGTCCAGCCTCTGCTGACAGCCGACGGTATACCTCTTAAAACCAGCCTGCAGCGCTCGATGCGCCGCAGCAAACTCCGGGCGATTTGCCTGGTGCTGCCACCGCTAATTTTCCTGCTTAGCCTTTTTATCATCCCGATCGGCAGCCTACTGACCCGCAGTACCGACGACGCACTGATTAACTATCAATTACCGCTGACCTTCGCGATGCTTGGCGAGTGGGGCCGGGAGCAGTTGCCAGATGAAACCTTGTTTGAGGCGATGTACCTCGACCTTGCGAGTCTCAACAAATACCTTATCGCCGACAATTTTGCCGATGAGGTTGACCCTAATAATCCAAGTTGGAAAATCCGGATCCCGAAAAATGGTCCTTACCGTGACCCCATGATTCGGATCGATCCTCGCTGGCAATCCGCGGATACCTGGATACCCATATATGAAATTGCCCTGGCCGGAGAAGATTTCGAAGGCACCGCAAGAGAAAAAAAGAACTATGCGCGGCGCGCCCATTTCGATATTTGCTCTTACCTGACTCCTTTAACAAACGCGACCTGCTCCAACCTGTATAAAGCGCTGCACAGGTGGGATGGTGTTAGTGAGCCGGGGGAGACGCTATTTAAAGCGCTTTACAAAGATCTGTCCTCAGCAAATAAGTATCTCGTAGGTAAATCCAGCACCCGGATGAACTATGCGAAGCCAGGCTTTAAAAGTCTGATCAAAAAATCCAGCCGCAAGCTGAAGAACCTTGATGGGCAACCATACCGCGAGGCAATGATCAAGGCGGATAAGCGCTGGGGTGACGTCGCTTTCTGGCAAGCGCTGGTTTCCATGCAACAGCCGCAGACAACCGGTTATTACCTCAATGCAGTAGACCGTAAATGGGATAAGGATTCCAATATCGTAATGCAACCCGCAGAACGCCGCGTCTATGTAATGCTTTGGTGGCGAACCTTTCTGGTCAGCCTGATCGTCACTGTAGGCTGCCTGATACTGGCCTACCCGGTAGCCCACCTTCTAGCCACGCTGCCCTTGAAATATTCGAATATCTTGATGATCTGCGTGCTGATGCCGTTTTGGACTTCGCTGCTGGTTCGCATTGTTGCCTGGATGGTCATGCTGCAACAAGAGGGGGTAATCAACGACACCCTGGTGATGCTGGGTCTTCCCGATGAAAACCGCCTGCCGATGATGTACAACTTTACCGGCACCGTGATCGTGATGATCCAGATTCTCTTGCCGTTTATGATCCTGCCGATCTACAGTGTCATGAAAGGCATTCCGCCGAGCTACATGAAAGCCGCGCAGAACCTCGGTGCCCCGCCAGCGCTGGCTTTTTTACGGGTCTATATGCCGCAGACCCTTCCCGGGATTGGCGCCGGGGTAATACTCGTCTTTATCGTGGCGATCGGATACTACATCACCCCAGAACTGGTTGGCGGCAAAGACGGACGCCTGATTGGCAACATGGTGGCGTACCATATGCAAAAGTCCCTGAACTGGGGGCTGGCAGCCGCCATGGGCACAATCCTACTCGCTGGGATTCTGGCCCTGTACTGGATCTACGACAAGATTGTCGGCATTGATAACATGAAACTGGGCTAAGACGATGGCGCTTCCTGCCTATGCGAGCCCGGGCCAGCGCCTGTGGCACTATATTTACCTCACAATCTGCACCCTGGTGTTGTTCTTTCTGGTGATGCCGCTGATTGCCGTGATCCCAATCTCTTTCAGCGCCTCACCTTTTCTTCAGTTTACTCCGGAGATGCTGCGTCTCGACCCTGAGGCCTTCTCCCTGCGCTGGTATCGGATGATGATGGGCGATTGTTCGGATCCCGGTATCACCACGGTCTGCAGTGACAACTGGAAAATAGGTGCCAAGAACAGCCTGTTTATCGGTGTTATCGCGACGGCGCTGGCGACCACGCTGGGTATATTCGCAGCCCTTGGGCTTAGCCGGCCAATCATGCCGTTTCGCAAACTGATCATGGCCATCATGATCTCGCCACTCATCGTGCCGCTGATCATCACCGCGTCGGGCATGTTCTTTTTCTTTGCCAAGCTCAACCTGGTATCCACATACACCGGGTTGATTCTCGCGCACACGATTTTAGGCCTTCCCTTTGTGGTGATTACGGTGACCGCAACACTGGTAGGCTTTGATGCCAATCTGACCAAGGCAGCGGCCAGCCTGGGCGGAGGACCGGTCCGCAATTTCTTCAAGGTACAAATGCCACTGATATTGCCAGGGGTGATCGCCGGAGCGCTTTTTGCCTTTATCACCTCTTTCGATGAGGTCGTGATCGTGTTGTTCATCGGCGGGCCTAACCAGATCACCCTACCACGCCAGATGTGGTCAGGGATCCGCCAGGAGATCAGTCCAACTATCCTTTCTGTGGCGACAATACTGGTCATTCTATCGATCTGTCTGCTGACCGCAGTCGAACTGCTGCGCCGTCGCAGCGAGCGACTGCGCGGCATACGCCCGGCTTAAATTCCCCGGCAAACGTATGACACAACCCTCGCAGCCTATCCTGGCGCTCAAGGTCGAAGATCTTCATAAGCGCTTTGGCGCTGTTGAAGTGCTAAAAGGTGTGCACCTTGATGCGGCTATTGGTGATGTGATCTCAATGTTGGGCGCATCCGGTTCAGGAAAGAGTACTTTTCTGCGCTGCATCAATCTTCTGGAAACACCCGACAGCGGTAACATCACGGTACACGGTGAGACTATCGGTATGACTACCGATAAATCCGGACGGCCCACGCCCAGCGACATGGCTCAAGTGATTCGGTTACGCGCGCGCCTCGGCATGGTCTTTCAAAGTTTCAACTTGTGGTCACACATGACCGTGCTGGAGAACGTCACTGAGGCACTGATACACGTGCTAAAGATGCCAAAGCCAGACGCCCTCGACCGCGCCCAGGCAACGCTAGACAAAGTGGGTATGTACGACCGCCAGGATTACTATCCAGCCCATATCTCTGGTGGACAGCAGCAGCGCGCCGCCATCGCCCGGGCTTTAGCCATGGAACCCGATTTGATGCTCTTTGACGAACCAACTTCCGCGCTCGACCCGGAACTGGTAGGTGAAGTCCTCAAAGTGATGCGGGCCCTGGCGGACGAGGGGCGAACCATGATCGTAGTGACTCATGAAATCGGTTTTGCCCGCGATGTATCGAACAAGGTGATTTTCCTGCATGAAGGGGCGATTGAATCTGAAGGTGCCCCGATCGACATGTTTGGCAACCCTGATTCAGCGCGTTTTCGCCAATTTCTGTCGAACGCACTGCACTAGCCGGGAACAGACACGAAACAGTGGTCCGGTGTACCATTACCACGCTGGATTTTCCAACAACCGAAGGGAGAAAAGAAATGATGAAAAAGAAACTGGCCATACTGGGTCTGGCCGGCATGCTGGCACTGGTGACCGGAACTGCGACAGCAGGCGACCCGTTGCGGGTCGGTGTCGAGGGTGCCTACCCACCTTTCTCGTGGAAAGAGGCCGATGGCTCGCTGAAGGGCTTTGACATTGATTTCGCAATGGAAGTCTGCAAACGACTGAATCGCGAGTGCGTACTGGTTGAGCAGGAATGGGATGGCATGATCCCCGCCCTGTTGGCCAGGAAATTCGACACGATTATTGCCTCCATGTCGATTACCGAGGAGCGCAAGAAAAAGATCGATTTCACCATCAAGTACTACAACACCCCGGCTAAGTTAGTCGCCAAGGCAAACCCAGGGTTTGAAGGCACCGCTGACGGTCTCAAAGGGAAACGTCTGGGCGTACAGCGGGCGACCACTCATCAGTGTTCTGCCGAAAAGCTTTATCCTGGAGCCGAACTAGTCTTGT
The DNA here is from genome assembly GCA_050256425.1 of Arenicellales bacterium. GTDB lineage: Bacteria > Pseudomonadota > Gammaproteobacteria > Arenicellales > UBA868 > UBA868. The sequence continues at coordinate 20,310 of JBBWVW010000130.1, forward strand.
ATGGAACACAAGAAGAAGTCTGGCAGGATCTTGTAGTAGGCCGACTCGACGCCCAACTGTCTGATTCGCTTCAGGCATACGAGGGTTTCCTGGCTCTGGATGCAGGCAAGGGTTTTGATTTTCTGGGCGATGCCATTGACGACGTTCAGTGCCAAGGAGTAGGAGCAGGCTTTGCAGTTCGTAAGCAAGACTCCGCGCTGCGTGATGCGCTTAGCCAGATCATCCTGGATATACGGGCTGATGGCACCTACAAGGCTATGAACGATGCTTACTTCGCGGTTGATATTTACGGTGGTTGAGTTGCTCTACTGACCCTCATCCGATTTGAACGGGCCCCCAGCGGGCCCGTTCATTTTTCAGTCCCGCAATGGATTCCGTCTGGGAGTACCGCAATCTGCTGTTATCCGGCACAGCGGTAACGGTACAATTGGCGCTGGCCTCGCTGACGCTCTCTGTGTTGCTCGGCCTCATTGGCGCTTCGGCCAAACTCGCTGTCAACCCAGTTTCCCGACGTATCGCCAGCGCCTATACCACGCTGGTGCGTGGGGTGCCGGACCTGGTGCTCATGATGCTGCTGTTTTACGGTGGACAGCAGATTGTCAATGATCTGGGCGCCGCAACAGGCTGGTGGGATTATGTCGAGATCAACCAGTTTATCGCTGGCGTCTGGTCTATCGGATTTGTCTTCGGGGCCTACATGACTGAGACCTTCCGCGGCGCGATCCTCGCAATACCCCGCGGTCAGATCGAAGCCGGCATCTCCTGCGGCATGACACCACTGCTGATCTTCCGACGCATCACCTGGCCGCAGATGGTACGCCATGCCCTGCCTTCATTTACCAACAACTGGCTCGTCCTGATTAAGGCCACAGCACTGGTTTCCGTGATCGGCCTGCACGATCTTGTCTGGAACGCATCTACCGCTGGACGTTCCGTGCGCGAACCTTTCTCCTTCATGTTCGCGGTATTAATCATCTATCTTATTCTTACCGCCTTCTCGGACGTGGGCCTTCGCTGGCTGGACCGGCGCTACAACGTTGGAGTCGACCGGGCTTAATGGCAATCGCAGCGCAAGAGCGGACTTTCTTCGAGTATCTCGTTTATATCAGCGAGAACCATTCACCACTGGACTTCATGCTGGTCGCTGACCATATAGACAAATTCTTTTTTGGCGCGCTGCTGACTCTTGAGATCACTATCCTATCCCTGTTGATCGGGGGCGTTATGGCCGTACCGCTAGCCATCGCCCGGGCTTACCGCACTCCATGGTTCAACGGCCCTATCTGGGGCTTTACTTATTTCTTTCGGGGTACACCACTGCTGGTTCAGACCTATCTGGTCTATTACGGCCTTGCCCAGTTTGACTTCGTTCGTGAGAGCTTTCTGTGGGGGCCGATCCTATCCAACGCCTGGTGGTGTGCACTGATCACCTTCAGTCTTAATACCGCTGGTTACACCACCGAGTTTTTGCGCGGTGCCATTGAAAATACACCCAAGGGGGAGATCGAAGCCGCCCGGGCCTGCGGTATGTCAAAGGCCCGGATGATGTGGCGAATTGTATTGCCCAGTGCACTCCGTCGGGCTCTGCCTGCCTATTCCAACGAGGTGATCTTCATGCTGCACAGCTCCGTCGTGCTCAGTACTATTACCCTTCAGGATATCCTTGGTGTGGGCCGCTGGCTGAATGGTCGCTACTACCTGGCCTATGAAGGCTTTGTCACTGCCATGGTCTTCTATATGGTGCTGGTATTTTTTATCAGCACTGGATTTCGACTCTGGGAGAAGCGCTGGCTGGGTCATCTGCGACCCCGTGATACTGCCGATGCCTGAAGTGGCAGTGCGAAATATTGTGGCCAGTACGCTTGATCTTGCTAGGGATCTGGTTCGTAGACCCTCAGTCACGCCAGCTGATGGGGGCTGCCAGGATCTGATTGCGGATGCGCTCGAACCTTTCGGTTTTGAGCCGGAGGCCTTGAGCTTCGGGTCGGTACGCAATCTGTGGCTGCGGCGCGGCTCAGGATCGCCGCTATTCGTTTTTGCCGGACATACCGATGTGGTGCCTACGGGTCCCGAAGAAAGTTGGCGTTACCCGCCTTTCGAGGGCAAAGTCGTTGACGACACACTCCATGGCCGTGGTGCTGCCGATATGAAAGGCAGCCTCGCTGCCATGGTTACCGCCTGTCAGGGTTTTTGCCAGGCACACCCGGATCATCGGGGCTCTATCGCCCTGTTACTCACCAGTGACGAGGAAGGCCCCGCGATCGACGGTACCGCCCGCGTTATCGAGACCTTAAGCGCCCGAGGTGAAATAATTAACTGGTGCCTGGTCGGTGAACCCACAAGTTCGCAGCAACTTGGCGATACCATCAAGAACGGGCGCCGGGGATCTCTGGGGGGCACCTTGACGGTTCGCGGCATCCAGGGTCATGTGGCTTATCCGCACCTGGCCGACAACCCCCTGCACCGGCTGGCCGGCATCATTAACCAGCTCGCGGCGTATCGCTGGGACGAGGGTAACGAATTCTTCCCGGCGACCACCTTTCAGGTTTCCAACATCGCCGGAGGCACTGGCGCCAGTAACGTTATTCCCGGCGAGGCCCAGGCCCGATTCAATCTACGGCACTGTCCCGACACCAGCGCCCAGTCCATCCGTGAAACTATCGACTCAATCTGCACCGCACACGCGAAGCATTTCAACATAGACTGGGATCCCCTGGGCCTGCCCTATCAGACCCTGCCGGGCGAATTAGTAGACGCGACTCGAAACGCCATCGCCGAAGTAGTCGGTATTCAGTCAACTCTTTCCACTGACGGCGGCACCTCAGACGGACGGTTCATCGCGCCCACCGGAGCGCAGGTTATAGAGTTGGGACCTATTAACCGCACCATCCACCAAGTCGATGAAGCCGTAAGTATCGAAGACCTGGAACACCTTTCACAAATCTACGAACGGGTCCTCAAACACCTGCTTTCCTGAATGATCTCCAGAGCGTGGCATTGCATTACCAAACGGTAATACTTTGTTTAGCTCGTGGTAATGGGGACTCCCCTATGGTGCCCTGGAACTTAGCAACCGCACCCAGGGAGATAACCTCATGCTACAACAACGAACGCTGCGACAGCTCGCACCCCAGGTCACAGCCGTGGCTCTCGCCTCCATAGCCACCGTCAGCGCTGTACTGTACGCAGGCCGAACCGCCACGGCACTGCCGCAAAGCACCGACACAGTAATGACTGTCCGTGCTGGACCCGGTTCTGGTTTTGCAGATCTGGTTGAGGCCGTGCGACCCGCCGTCGTTAATATTTCAATCCGCACGGTACAACATATGTCGGCACGTCCAGACAATGACAATTCTGACAACTCATTTTCACGGCGACATGGTCAGGAATTTGGTTTTCGTGGACAACCGCAGATGCGTGAATTCATGGAACGGTTTTTCGGCGAGGCGATCCCAAGGGGGCCGCGTGGATCCATGGAGGCCCGCTCACTGGGGTCTGGGTTCATTATCGACGCTGCAGGCCTTGTAGTGACTAATCATCACGTCATCGGCAATGCTGACGAGATTGAGGTAGTACTGGAAGACGGTCGTGTCTTCCCCGCCACGGTTCGCGGCAGCGACCAACGCACCGACCTCGCCTTGCTGGAAATCCACGCCAACGAGCCGTTGCCCTTTGTTTCATTTGGCGATTCTGACCGCGCCCGTGTCGGTGACTGGGTGATTGCAATCGGCAACCCCTTTGGCCTGGGAGGCACTACGACCTCCGGAATCGTTTCCGCCCGCGGTCGCGATATCAACAGCGGTCCGTATGTAGATTACATTCAGATCGACGCCTCAATTAACCGGGGTAATTCGGGAGGGCCACTGTTCAATAATGCAGGAGAGGTTATCGGCGTCAACACGGCGATTTTTTCACCCAACGGCGGCAGTGTTGGAATCGGTTTTGCGATTCCTGCATCTGTCGCGCAGAACGTTATCAGTCAATTGCGTGATAGCGGACAGGTTGCACGGGCATGGCTCGGCGTCGAAATACAGACGGTGGGGCCTGACATCGCCCACAGCCTCGGTCTTGACGAACCGCGTGGCGCACTGGTATCGCGCATCAGTCCCAACAGCCCGGCCGCCCGCAGTGATCTTCGCACCGGAGATGTTATCGTGAGTCTCAATAACGAGCCGGTAAAACGGATGCGCCACTTGCCGCGCCTGATAGCGAGAACCGCCACGGGTCAGTCTGTGTCACTCGGGGTTTGGCGATCTGGCCAAGAAATGATGGTAACGGCAACCCTGGAGCCACTTAGGGGTTCACGCCAGGCCCTCGATCAGCAAGAGCAAGAACCCACCCGCAAGCTGGGCCTGAAACTATCGATGCTCGACGAGGCCAATCGGCAACGACTCGGTAAAAACCGCAATGGCGTTCTGATCCAGGACGTAGCACCGCAAAGCCCCGCGGCCCGTAAGGGACTTCGCCCAGGGGATATCATTCTGAAGGTAGGTGAAAACCCAGTGGGCACGCCTGAAGATGTCCTGAATCAGGTTGATCTCGCTCGCGCCGATCAACAAAACAAGGCAATTCTGCTACTGGTAGAGCGCAACGGCGAGCAGCGTTACGTCGCTGTCAAGGCAGGTTGACCTGCTCTTTTGAGTCACTGGTCGAGGGGTTCCCCTCGGCCAGTACTGCTCGGTTAGAATTTCTGGATTGAACCTCCAGACAATGAAATTGTTATCTTGCGTATCCTGCTGATAGAGGATGACCCCGAGGCGGCCCGCTATGTTTGCCGCGGCCTGCGGGAAGCCGGTCACATAACAGATACTGCGGACAACGGCCCGGATGGCCTGGCCCTGGCTACCAGCGAGTCCTATGACCTGCTCATCATCGACCGTATGCTTCCGGCAATGGATGGGCTATCAGTGGTCGCAAACCTGCGCGAACACGGTACCAACACACCGGTACTGATCTTGAGCGCGTTGGGTGATCTTGAAGACCGGGTCACAGGGCTTCGGGCCGGCGGCGACGATTACCTGCCAAAACCTTTTGCTTTCGAGGAACTCCTCGCCCGAGTAGAGGCTCTAGGCCGCCGCGCCCACCAGAGCGTAGTGGCTATGCAGTTCAAGGTAGCCGATCTGGAAATGGATGTACTGACCCGACAAGTCCGTCGTGGCGGGAGACTCATCAACCTTCAACCCAGGGAATTTCGACTGCTGGAATACCTGATGCGCCACAACAGTCAGGTCGTTACCCGAACCATGTTGCTTGAAAACGTCTGGGACTACCATTTTGATCCCCAGACAAACGTCATCGACGTACATATCAGTCGGCTACGATCCAAAATCGACCGTGAGTTCCCAACACAACTGCTGCACACCGTTCGTGGCGCCGGGTATATGCTGCGTGAACCTGACTAGTTTTCTCAGAAGCTCCACTTTTCGAATTGCGCTACTGTACGTGGCTCTGTTCACCGCGTCGGTGCTCGTGCTATTCAGTTTTGTCTACTGGTCTAGTGTGCGCTACATGGCAGATCAATCAGATGCCGCTATCCGTACCGAAATCAATACCCTGTCCGAGCGCTATGAAAACCGCGGCCTGTCGGGATTGCGCCACTTGATCTCTGACCGGATCGACCGGCAACAGCCCACCGGTACCTCTATCTATCTGCTCACTGACCCGCTCGGTCGAGCCATTGTCGGCAATATCAATCGCTGGCCCAAGACGCCTGCCCAAGATGGCTGGCTCAATTTCAACCTGGAAACCCGTGATCTCGATAAGCCAAGGCTGCATCCGGCCCGGGCACGACAGTTCCAACTGGCCGGGGGTTTTCGCTTGCTGGTCGGACAAGATATCCAGGAACTCAATGCCGCGCGCCTACGGGTCATTACGGCACTGGGCTGGGGTGTGGCTCTAACGCTGGTGCTTGGACTGGCTGGGGGCTTTTTTATCAGTCGGCGAATGCTGACGCGAATTGACATCATTAACGACACCAGTCAGCGCATCATGGCTGGAGATCTGGGTCGGCGCGTACCGGTCGGCTCACGCGGTGACGAGTTCGACCAGTTATCGAGCAATCTCAATCGCATGCTGGACCAGATTCAAGAACTCTTGGATGGCATTCGTCAGGTCAGTGACAATATTGCACACGACCTCAAAACTCCCCTTTCCCGGCTGCGTCAACGCCTTGAATCCCTGCGCGATTCAAGCGCGCTGGAATCGGATCAGGCCCGGGCACTCGAACAGGCCATTGATGAAGCCGATCGTCTGCTGGGTCTGTTTAATGCCCTGCTTCGCATTGCACGCATTGAGTCTGAATCGATCAGCACCGACATGCAACCACTGGCGCTTAGTCAGCTGGCCACAGATGTGGTCGAACTGTATGAACCACTGGCGGAGGAAAAACATCAGAAACTTAAGCTGCTGGGGAGCGCCCAGTCGGTGGTGCACGCGGACCGGGATATGCTCTTCCAGGCGCTCGCGAACGTGCTCGATAATGCCGTTAAATACACCCCTGTCGGGGGCATTATCGAGGTCAACATATCTCATCACGGGGACCAACCTGTCCTGTCGGTATGTGATAGTGGCCCGGGCATTGCAAAGGCAGACCAGGATAAGGTCTTCCAGCGCTTTTACCGCGGGGATGCCAGTCGCTCGAGTGCCGGCAACGGGCTGGGGCTAAGCCTGGTAAGCGCTGTTACCCGGCACCACGGCGCCCAGGTCTGCCTCACCGGCAACGACCCGGGCCTGTGTGTCAAACTTATTTTCCCTGGGACCCAAAACTGACAGTTGGCCATGTACCTCATACAGGCTTTGGCGCTGATTGAAAATCCCAATGCTTAAGACCCGCGTGCGGACCGAAGCGCTCGCGTGAAACTTTAGTTTCCCGATCCGGGCGTGGTACCCATCGCCTTGCGCATGGTTGTTGCATCCTGGCCAAACAGGATCTTCTGGGCTCCTGAGGTCACCGCCTTGCCTTTATTGATTTTCTCAGCCTCCCGATAAGCCGCGACCACGGCGGGTCGTTGGCGGATCGACTCAAGCCATCGCTTAACATTGGGGAATTGATCGATATCGGTTTTATGCCACTCGTAACGCAGAATCCACGGATAGCAGGCCATATCGGCAATGGAATACTCATCGCAGATAAACTCGCTCTCGGCAAGGCGCCCGTCTAATACCGCGTACAATCGGGATGTCTCCTGAGTGTACCGCCGGGTCGCATAGGGCACCTCTTCTGGAGCATAGCGGGTGAAATGATGATTCTGACCCAGCATTGGGCCCAGACCACCCATCTGCCACATCAACCATTGCAGTACGTCCATCCGCTCGACGAGGGAATCGGGTAGGAACCGCCCGACCTTCTCTGCAAGATAGATGAGGATCGCTCCAGATTCAAAGATTGAGATCGTCTCGGACGATTTGGTCGGGGCATGATCGATAATGGCCGGTATCCGCCCGTTAGGTGCAATTTGTAGAAACTCATTACCAAACTGCTCGCCCTCATTAATATTTACCGAGGTAATTCGGTAATCCATGCCAGCTTCTGTGAGGAACATCAAGACTTTCATCCCGTTGGGCGTTGGCCAGAAGAATAGTTCAACCATGTCGCTGTCCTAGAAAGAGCCCTTTCGAACTAGGGCTGGAAAAAGAATCATTAATTATGCCTTAAGCACGCACTGGCGAAACCCTAAGGTGCGACAGGATCAGCGCCCTTAAATCATATAAGGAATGCGCCAGGTTGGTGGGCCGAAGTTATTGAGCACGTACCATCAGGCTCTGACAATCTGTAGGCAACTCTGGAACTTGGGTATACTCCGCGCTCTTGAGAAAACCGCGGGCGGGGGCCCACTTTATCGCGTGGCAAAAGAAGAACATATTGAAATGGAAGGCACGGTTCTGGAGAACCTACCTAATACCCAGTTTCGAGTCGAACTCGAAAATGGGCATGTGGTTCTCGCCCACATCTCGGGCAAAATGCGTAAACACTATATCCGTATCCTGCGCGGCGACAAAGTCACAGTGCAATTGACCCCTTACGATCTAAGCAAGGGGAGAATCACCTACCGCGCCCGCTGACGCCAGGCAAAAAAAACCCTCGCATCGCGGGGGGTCTGTCCATGTATTTCGGGCATTTAGCCCGACAAGTTTCCGGATTTACTTAATCTTGGCTTCCTTGTAGGCTACATGCTTACGCACCACTGGGTCGTATTTGCGCATTTCCATCTTCTCAGGCTTGTTGCGCTTATTCTTGGTCGTCGTGTAGTAATGACCTGTTCCTGCAGACGATACCAGTTTGACCTTATCTCTCATTATTCGATTCCCCCTGGCTTATTAAACTTTCTCGCCTCGACCACGAAGCTCCTCAAGCACGGTATCGATACCCTTTTTGTCTATAATCCGCAAACCCTGATGAGATACGCGTAGGCGAACCCAGCGATTCTCGCTCGGCACCCAAAAACGTCGATCATGAATGTTCGGCTTAAAAACCCGTTTGGTCCTGTTGTGTGCGTGTGATACGTTGTTTCCTGTCATCACCCGCTTACCGGTTACCTGGCAAACTCTAGTCATGGCTGAAATACCCGCGCTGTATCCTGTAAAGGCCGCGTTTTATACCAGATTTTGATCATTTTTCCTAGGGGAGCGGACCAATCTTTACACTTTCGGCCCAAGAAGCCGACCAACACCCTCTGATTTCCCCGGCGCGCCAGCAACCGTTAGACTCTCAAACCATGTCCCGTCTCGCTGATCAGCACTTCCTTGTAGGCATCACTGGCGGCATCGCAGCCTATAAATCTGCCGAGCTTGTTCGCCGGCTATGTGAGCAAGGGGCCCAGGTGCAGGTCATTATGACCCAGGCCGCAAAAGCCTTTATTGCCCCACTCACCCTGCAAGCGCTCAGCGGCCGACCGGTTCGCGACACCCTGCTGGATCCAGAAGCTGAGTCTGGGATGGGCCATATTGAACTTGGACGCTGGGCAGACACCATTGTGGTCGCTCCCGCAAGCGCTGACTTTATTGCGCGCCTCGCTGCCGGCCTGGCTTCGGATCTGCTGAGCACCGTTTGCCTGGCGACATCGGCGCCAGTAATCCTGGCACCGGCGATGAACCAGGCCATGTGGCACAAACCAACCACCCAGCGCAATTTGGCAACCCTTCGGGCAGATGGCATTACGCTACTGGGCCCTGCCGAAGGACCGCAGGCATGCGGGGACACGGGTCTCGGACGGATGCTCGAGCCGGACGAGCTTATTGAATGCTTGACCAATTCCCCGAACCCGGGACCTCTGGAGAACATTCGGGTCATGGTTACGGCCGGCCCCACTTGGGAGGCACTTGATCCCGTCCGCGGTTTATCCAATCACAGCTCCGGAAAAATGGGCTACGCGGTCGCGAGCGCGGCAAAACGTGCCGGCGCAAGCGTGTCTCTGATCAGCGGTCCCGTCACGATAACGCCACCCACTGGGGTTGAATTGAAGAACGTAACAACGGCGAAAGAGATGCTCGGCGCGGTCGAATCGAGTGTATCCGGGTTCGATATCTTTATTGGAGTCGCTGCTGTTGTTGACTACCGACCGGCACAGGTCGCGCCCACAAAAATGAAAAAAGACACGCAAACGCTTACTGTTGAATTTGTGCGCAACCCCGATATCCTGGCGACGGTGACACAACAACCAGATCCACCGTTTACCGTCGGTTTTGCGGCTGAGACTGACCAGCCCCTTGAACATGCCCGCCAGAAGTTAAAAAACAAGCGCCTCGACCTGATCGCGGTAAATCAGGTGGGTGGCAATGACAACCCATTCGGCAGCGACTATAACACCCTGACACTGATCAGCCAGCACGATCAAGTCGAGCTCGGCCACGATAGCAAGACTGAGCTTGCCAGGCGATTGGTCGAAGAGATCGCACGACGATATCATGCAAAAAATCCAGCTTAAAGTGATCGACAAGCGCCTGGGCGGCGAATTTGCCTTTCCGGCATATGCCACACAAGGTTCGGCAGGTATTGACCTCGTTGCCTGCCTTGACACCCCGCTGACAATCACACCAGGCCAGTGCGAGTTGATACCCAGCGGCATAGCGATTCATATTGGTGATCCGTCTCATGCTGCGGTGCTGCTGCCCCGCTCGGGGCTGGGCCACAAACATGGCATTGTTCTGGGTAACCTTGTGGGGCTAATCGACAGCGACTACCAAGGAGAAGTCAAGATTTCTTGCTGGAACCGCGGTGGTAAAGCCTTTCAGATTAATCCCGGTGACCGTATTGCCCAGATGGTGATCGTGCCTGTTATGCAGGCGGTCTTTGAAGTAGTAGAGACCTTTCATGAAAGTGATCGGTCAACGGGCGGCTTCGGTCATACCGGAACCCGCTGAGCTACGAAACCACAATTTCATTTCACACTGAACTGATATAGCGTATAATTTTTCTTGATCCTTTTTTACCCTGACGACAGACCCGCAACACGCATTTTGAGCTGCAAGCAAGCAACGCCTGCCGGATGAGCACAAAGACTGGCCGGGGATCGGCAGCCAACGCGGATTTTCTTTCCGGGGGGAATCGCGCCTACCTCGAAAACCTTCATAACCGCTACCGGAACAACCCGGACAGTGTGGACCCCCGCTGGCAACAGGTTTTTCACGACCTGTCAAATGAGTCGACTGCAAACTCCGCCGCAACGGCCAGAGATCTTGGCGCAACGGATCAAGCCGAATATGGCCGCAAACAGGCAGCAGTGCTGCGCCTCATCAACGCTTACCGTACCCGCGGACATAGTATTGCGAATACCGATCCGTTGGGCCTGGCCCGACCTGAAGTGCCAGAGGATTTCGACTTAAAAGCACAGGGCTTGGAAAAAGCTGATCTTCCGACCTCTTTCGATACCGGATCGCTTGCGTTTGGGCCTGCGCAGATGCCGCTCAACCGGATCCTTGAGTTATGCGATGCCACCTATTGCGGACCACTGGGCATCGAGTACATGTACATCACCGATACGGCACAAAAGCGCTGGTTACAGGAGCGGTTGGAATGCGAACCCGTGCGGGCCTCCACGAATGCCGATTTTCGCCGACACCTGTTGCAGCGCTTGACTGCGGCCGAAGGGCTCGAGCGTTACCTGCACACCCGTTACGTTGGGCAGAAACGTTTCTCACTGGAAGGTGGAGAGGCTCTGGTCCCAATGCTCGGCGACCTGATCCAGCGGGCCGGCGGAACTGGAGTCAAAGAGATTGTCGTCGGAATGGCCCATCGGGGCCGGCTCAATGTGCTGGTCAATATACTGGGGAAATCGCCCGAGGAACTGTTCGGTGAATTCGAAGGTAAATACACCAGCAACGGAAGTCAGATGAATACCGGTGATGTGAAGTACCACCAGGGCTTTTCTGCCGATATTGAAACACCCGGCGGTGTACTGCATGTGGCCTTGGCGTTTAACCCTTCTCACCTGGAGATTATCAACCCGGTAGTTGAGGGCTCGGTACGGGCCCGTCAGGATAGGCGCAAAGACGACGAAAAAAACGCTGTGCTCCCCGTGCTTATCCACGGAGACGCGGCCTTTGCCGGCCAGGGTGTGGTGATGGAATCCCTCAACATGTCTAACACGCGCGGTTTCTCAACCGGGGGCACTGTCCATATCGTCATCAATAATCAGATCGGCTTCACCACCCGAAACCCGCTTGACGCCCGCTCGACGCCTTACTGTACTGAGGTGGCTAAAATGGTTCAGGCACCAATTTTTCACGTTAATGGCGATGATCCCGACGCCATAATATTTGCCAGTCGGTTGGCTCACGACTTTCGCATGACCTTCAACAAAGACGTTGTGGTCGATATGCTCTGTTACCGCCGACTGGGTCACAATGAAGCAGACGAACCGGCAATTACCCAGCCGAGCATGTACCGCGTTATCCGTAACCTGCCTACCACACGCCAACGGTATGCGGAACGACTTGCTAACGAAGGCGTGATTACCACCGCAGAGAGTGATGCTATGGTTGAGCATTACCGGGACGCACTGGACCAGGGGCGGGTGGTTCATCCTCCAGCCACCGACCCAGATAAGTCGCTGTACCTCGTCGACTGGTCACCCTATATGACCGCGCGCTGGACTGATCCGGTGGATACCGTGATCAGTGCCAAACGGGTAATTGACCTCAATGACCAACTGGTGACCTTGCCTGAAGACTTTGATCTTCACCCACGGGTACGCCGTATACTGGATGCCCGCACCCGGATGGCGACGGGGGAAATACCAATGGACTGGGGTTTTGCCGAGACCATGGCCTATGGATCCTTGATCCAGGATGGTTACGCTGTGCGTATCTCAGGGCAAGACTCGGGGCGGGGAACCTTTTCGCATCGCCACGCGGTACTTAAGAACCAGGCTCGCCGAAACCCCTATGTACCGCTGCGCACCATCGGCGATGATCCATCGCAATTCCTGGTAATCGATTCACTCCTTTCTGAAGAAGCAGTTCTGGGTTTTGAATACGGCTATGCGACCACGGAACCTCGTACACTCACGATCTGGGAAGCGCAGTTCGGCGATTTCGCTAATGGCGCGCAGGTTGTTATTGACCAGTTCATCAGCAGTGGTGAAGCCAAGTGGCAACGATTGTGCGGGCTCACGCTTTTTCTGCCACACGGTATGGAAGGCCAGGGCCCCGAACATTCCTCTGCACGCCTCGAGCGTTTTCTGCAACTTTGTGGCGACAACAACATGCAGGTTTGTATACCGACTACCCCGGCTCAGTTTTTTCATATGCTCCGGCGGCAAATGATCCGACTACTGCGCCGGCCGCTGATTGTTATGACGCCAAAGAGTCTGCTGCGCCACCGCGCCTCCATCTCGCCGGCTTCTGATCTGTCTCAAGGAGTCTTTCACCCGGTGCTCGATGAAATCGACGCCCTGGATCGGCCAGCAGTCAACCGGATCATTCTGTGCTCAGGGAAGGTCTACTTTGATCTGCTTGAGGAGCGCACCCGTCGCCAACAGACCGATACCGCGATCATACGGATCGAGCAGTTGTACCCGTTTCCACAGGATCAGCTTGAAACCATACTGAATCACTACCCCAACCGGCGCCAGGTGGTATGGTGCCAGGAGGAACCGCGCAACCAGGGCTCCTGGCATCGCATTCAGAACCACCTCGGTCGAGCTGTGGCGGGCCAGTCCCTCGAATATGTCAGCCGCCAAGCTTCAGCGGCGCCGGCTACTGGCTCCTATCAGCAATACCTTACAGAACAAAAACAGTTGGTGAGCGAGGCGCTGGGGGCTGAACTGCTTTTTAAAGCTGAGCAATCTGAAGAGACTCCATCAAATGCCAGTTGAAATCAGAGTCCCAATGTTGCCCGAGTCGGTGGCAGACGCCACTATGCTCCACTGGCATGCCAAGATTGGTGATCCGGTTCGTCGGGATGACAATCTGGTGGACATCGAAACCGAGAAGGTCGTGCTTGAGGTGCCCGCTCCACGTGACGGGGTTATTACTAAAATATTCCACGCCGAAGGCGAGACGGTGTTGGCGAATGACGTAATTGCCCTGTTTGAAGAAGGGGCTGGAACTGGAACGACTCATGACACAGACAGTCCCGTTGCTGACCCCTCTAACGAAAAACAGCCCGCAAATGACACTACCTCACCGCCGCCACCCCAAGCAAAGCAACCGCCAGCATCCACAGCGGCTGAGCGTACAGCGCCCACTGGGCCGGCAGTCCGCCACCAGGCGGCTGTTGAAGATATTGACCTGGATCAGATATCCGGTAGCGGTCGGGGCGGGCGCATACTGAAAGAAGACCTGAGCGTCTCTCAACAGGCCGATGTGAATTCAATAACACCGGCCGGGGCGCGCGAAAGCCGCCGCGAGCCTATGAGCCGGCTACGCCGTACTATCGCCTCTCGACTGGTTCAGGCCCAGCACGATGCCGCGATCCTGACTACTTTTAACGAGGTTGATCTGCACGAGGTAAAGGCATTGCGTGCTCGCTACCGTGAGACCTTCGAAAAAACTCACGGGGTGCGCCTGGGCTTCATGTCATTCTTTGTCAAAGCCTGTGTTGAAGCGCTCAAGCGTTTCCCGATCCTCAACGCCGCGGTAGATGATGACGACATCGTCTACCATGACTTTTACGACATCGGTATCGCGGTGTCCTCTCCACGGGGGCTTGTCGTTCCGGTCCTACGCGATGCGGACCAGCGGGGGCTTGCAGATATTGAATCCAGGATCGTCGAATTCGGGCAACAGGCCCAAGCTGGTACCTTGGGCCTGGAAGACCTGACCGGGGGTACCTTTACGATCACCAACGGGGGGGTTTTTGGATCGATGCTGTCTACCCCGATCCTGAACCCTCCACAGAGCGCGATCCTGGGCATGCACAAAATTCAGGAACGGCCCATGGCGCTTGACGGCGCTGTAGTCATCCGGCCAATGATGTACCTCGCGCTATCCTACGATCACCGTATCATTGATGGTTCCGATGCTGTGTCGTTCCTGATTGCCGTCAAGGCAGCGTTGGAAGATCCAGCCAGACTGCTGCTGGAAGTCTAGTGACGCAAATTTTCCGGGCGACATTGCACGCCCCTATTACCTGATCGCACGAGTGACTGATGAGTTCATCCGACTTTGAGGTTGTTGTTATCGGCGCCGGACCAGGTGGTTATGTCGCGGCCATACGCTGTGCTCAACTGGGGCTTAAGACTGCCTGTATTGACCGCTGGACCGACAATGACAACAAGCCCTCGCCAGGCGGCACCTGCCTTAATGTCGGTTGCATTCCATCTAAGGCGCTGCTGGACAGTTCCGAACGCTTCGCGCAGATCCGAGAGCATTCGGCCGAACACGGTATTCAGACCGGGCCTGTCGAGATCAATATTGAGCAGATGCAGCAACGTAAACGCCGCATTGTCAGCGAATTGACTGGTGGCATTGGAGCGTTATTCAAAGCCAACAAGGTGACCTCAGTCAACGGGCATGGCTGCCTGATTGCACCGGGCAAGGTCCGCGTCAGGGCACCAGACAGCCATGGCGAGGACCAGGTGATTAGCGCGCAGCATGTCATCCTTGCCAGTGGCTCCGAGCCAACGGTGCTACCGGGTATGGAACCCAATGGCAAAACCATTTTTGACTCATCCGGTGCACTGGATTTCGATACTGCCCCATCGACACTGGGCATCATCGGCGCTGGTGTCATTGGCCTGGAGTTGGGCAGCGTCTGGCGGCGCCTGGGGTCGAAGGTTGTCATACTGGAAGCGCTCGATAAATTTCTACCCAGCGCCGACCCCCTGATCGCACGCGAGGCTCAAAAACAATTTACCCGACAAGGGCTGGACATACGACTGGGTTGCCAGGTAACTCAGGTGGACTGCACCTCCGAGGACTGCACCATCAATTACCGCCATGGTACAGATGATCGATCGATTCCGGTCGAGCGCCTGATCGTTGCTGTCGGCCGGCGCCCCTGCAGCGATGGCCTGCTGGATCCAGCTTGTGGCCTTCAAATTAACGAGTGGGGCTTTGTTGAAGTAGACCAGAACTGCGCTACTGCGATAGACGGCGTCTGGGCCGTTGGCGACCTGGTCCGCGGACCCATGCTGGCGCACAAGGCATCTGAAGAAGGTGTCGCGGTCGCTGAGCGCATTGCTCTGGGTGCAGGCCACGTTGATTTTGCGACTATCCCCTGGGTTATCTACACAGATCCGGAGATTGCCTGGGTTGGCACCACCGAGACGCAGCTCAAAACCGACGCTATCGAATATCGGGCCGGAGTCTTTCCTTTTGCAGCAACCGGCCGGGCTAAGGCGGTTGGGATGACAGATGGGTTTGTCAAAATCCTGGCTCACGCTGACACCGATCGTATCCTGGGCGTACACATGATTGGCCCACAGGTATCAGAACTCATCTGCGAGGCGGGATTTGCCATGGCGATGGAAGCCAGTGCAGAAGACCTTGCGCGGACCGTTCATGCCCATCCGACCCTCGCCGAAGCAACGCATGAAGCGGCGCTGGCTGCGGCCGGACGAGCAATTCACAAAATAAATCGCTAAACCCGGCAAACCTGTCGTTAACCAGAATAATAGCCGGCTCGGCTATGCCTTGCTTGCCCGATTTCGGAGCTATCTTCTAGATTAAAACAGGAGTCCGATTGCCTCTGCCAGTTCTCAAATTTGAGCCTTTATATTGGCTAAGCGATAGCTTGAGCGAGGCGCAGCTGACGATACGCCCCTGCGGTAAGGCAGACCTTGGTCCGCTCACATAAAGAACAAAGGCCGGATAACTCTAAAACCATTTATTTATATGCTATAATCGAAGGCTGTTCGAATATTCCCCACGTTTGTCGTGAACTGCACTCACTCGCAGTCCTCGAGTCAACTGATCGCGGGGCAGTCAACTGCTACAAACGGAGTCCCCCCTTATGGCTCACTCCAGGGCCTCATCAAAAAAACCCGAACCAGTCCTGAACTATGAAGATTTCCCGCATCTATCCTACAACGTAGTAGAAATAGAAAAGTCCGAACTACCCAGTGGCGGCTCCAACGGCAACTGCTACCGGTACGTAGTGGCTAACTCAGTATCTTCGGTCACGGGCTATCGCCAAGGTACCAAGCGTGAAGTAGCACAATATTGCACCGTTCTGATCGAAGACCTGAATCTGCGCACTATCCCCAAGAAGAAAGTCTGAGTTTTGAGTCAATCGATCTGACATGCCGGCCGCTTGGATTTAGGCCGCCGGGTCCGATCTTCAACCACCTGGTCAGCGGGAACTCGCCCCTTTATTTATGGGCCCTTCGGTAGAATCGATCCCGCTGGCACGACTGCTGCTGATCTTCATTCCGGTACTGGTTGTTGTACTGATCCAATGGCGTTGGTCCTTATCGGCCGGGACCACGATCTATGCCGTTATCCGCATGTTGTCCCAGTTGCTTGTGATCGGTTACGTACTGGTTTTTCTTTTTCGTTCAGATAGCCCACTTGTTGTATCGACCGTACTCCTTATCATGGTCACGGTCGCCAGTTGGATTGCATTGCGACCGTTGGGGGACCAGCGACCACGCCTTTACTGGGTGTCAGTTGCGGCAATTACCGTTGGCGGTTTGCCGGTCCTTATCCTTGCCACACAAGTCGTGATCAACATCAACCCCTGGTATGAACCCCGTTACCTTATTCCACTGGCGGGTATGATTTTTGCCAACACGATGAACTCGGTAAGCATTGCAGCCGAACGCTATCATGCTGAGCTGGGCGCCGGACACGAGTTTGTCGAAGCCCGCCAACACGCATTCCAGGCGGCGATGAACCCACTGATCAATTCCCTCTTAGCGGTTGGGCTGGTGTCTTTGCCTGGCATGATGACCGGGCAAGTTCTTTCAGGTGTATCGCCATTAATTGCTGCCCGTTACCAGATTCTGGTGATGTGTATGCTTTTTGGCGCTTCGGGAATTGGAACCGTCTGTTTTCTCTACTGGACCCAGCGGTTCGCTCTGCTTTTGCCAAGACCCGCGGATTAGGAGTGTTTTGCCGAGACCTGAAACCCTAGTGCACTGAAAAGCACGCCGCCACCAATCATCGTTGCCCAGGACGGGACTTCGCCAATGCCCACCCACGCCCATAACGGAGCCAATAACGGCTCGCCCAGCGCGAATATCGTCAATTGAACCGCAGGGACCGTTTGCGCGGCCAACGCAAATAGTACGCTGCCAATCCCCAATTGAACGATACCGAGTAAGGTGCACCAAAATGCCTCGACCAGGGGTATTGCCAGCCCCACTCCAGTAACAAAGCTCATTGACATCCCGACCAACGCACCGATCACACCCCCATAGAAGACTGCCGGTGTCATATCAAGCATCTTACCTACCCTAAGGCTAACGGTATAAGCACCAAAAAACATAATACCAAGAATAGCGACTGCCACTCCTAAGGTGTCGCCTAACTGGAGTCTTCCGCCCACCATAATCGCGAGACCAACAATACCTAATGCAACACTGATCCAGCCACGGATCCCAACAGCCTCACTCAGAAACACGCGCCCCAATAGCGCCGCAAATATCGGCGCAGCGGCCATCACCAACACCGCTACCGCCACTGTGGTGTATTTGAGAGCAACGATGTTGCAGATCATCGCTCCACTTAGTAAAGCCCCAGCAAGTAATGCCTTCAGGCTCCCAGAGCGAATAACAACGAGCGTCGAGTGGCGATAACGCAACAGGGTAACCACTGCCACGAAAATAGCCAATGACCCACAGCGGTAGAAATTAATCTGCCATTCTGTTGCCTGCTCCAGGGACTTGACGATCACCCCTGCAAGGCTCCAAAAAATTGGCGCCACAATCGCAAAAACATAATGACGCTCCATTGAAGGTATTGTCCTGGTCTTAGCTCGCAGGTGAAGTTTTGGATATCGCGCCCACCTTAAACCGGCGACACCAATCGGGCAACCCGCCATTAGTCTTTAAATTCAACCGCAGGCAAGTCCTATGACACGCGGGTCTGGTGTGACTTCTGACAGCCGCGCTAGCATCTAGAGTCAATTTAGCCACCTTCCGAGAAATTTGCAATTAGCCGTACTACTGACTGTTAGATAACGACAAAAAGTCCTGTTCCAATCAACTTGACTTAAGGCTTGCCATAAGAATTCCAGTTACTAAATAGGTCATCCCTGCAAGAATCATCCACTCAACCCCAGGCGTCAAGCAACTGAAACCTCGATCCTGCTCCTCCGGCTTATTCAGCTACCTGCCCTTGAAGTTGGGCGCACGTTTCTCCAGAAATGCCGCAACGCCTTCGGCGTAATCCTCCCCTCGCCCCGCCTCTCGTTGCAGATCTCGCTCCAGGTCGAGTTGCTGGTCAAGCTCATTGGTCAATGCGGCATGAATGGCCCTTTTAGTCATAGCGAGACTCGCGGTCGGGCCGGTTGCAAACTGCTGGGCGAGTTTGCGCGCTTCTGTTAAAAGACTCTCGTCATCAAATACCTGCCAAATCAAACCCCAACTTGCTGCTTGCTCGGCCGAGATTGGCATGCCGGTGAGCATGATGGCTTTTGCCCGCGCTTCCCCAATCAGATGGGTCACAGTCCAGGTTCCACCGCAATCCGGAATCAACCCAATTTTACAAAAGGCTTGAATAAACTTTGCGGCTCGGGAGGCGATAACCAGATCACAAGCAAAGGCAATATTTGCACCCGCACCGGCAGCAACGCCATTCACGGCACAGATAACCGGTTTTTCCAATGACCGAATTAAGCGGATCAGAGGGTTATAAAATTGTTCAATCGCCGCGCCCAGATCTCGTGGTTTATCGCCCAGTGTGGAATCAGGCTCACCAAGATCTTGCCCAGCGCAAAAACCACGGCCAGCGCCCGTTAACAACACAACCCGGCAAGCGTCGGTATCTGCCGCCTTTTCGAGTGCGGACCGCAACGCTTTGTGCAACTCCGGTGTAAAAGCATTAAGTCTTTCAGGTCGGTTCAGGGTTAATTCCAGGCACCCATCAATGAACTCTTCTTTCAAAACATTTTGTTCCATTTCATTGGACCATTAAAAGTTGTAATTTCAAACCTATCGTAATCTTAAGCAGATGCTGGGGCAACCAAACAAAAGACTTGTCTTTCGCCGCCACAGGCAGCTTCGTTCAGCCAGGTAAAAATACGGGCGTTTCCACTGGGGATAGCAGCTTCACCCCCCGAGAGTGATCGTTGTCTTTGGCGCTCTGAGGCACCGAAAGCCCCCTGTAGTGAGGCAAACGAGATCGATTGAGAAAGGAGTTCTCACCATTTAAAGTGACACAGGTTATTTGTTTTAATATAATATTCTGTAACATATTATATTTTACCGTATCACGAAGGTGGCGTTGATGGTCGGTCACGAGTTGCCAAACTCCCAATCGAAAGTTGATGACAAAGAGCTGGAACAACAGTTTCTGGACAAGATCACCGAAGAAATCAAGATCGAGCCCAAGGACTGGATGCCCGACGGCTATCGCAAGACGCTGATCCGTCAGATGGCTCAGCATGCCCATTCTGAAATCATTGGTATGCAGCCTGAAGGGAACTGGATTACCCGGGCTCCGACACTTGAGCGAAAAATTGGTCTGCTGGCCAAGGTACAGGACGAATGTGGTCATGGAATGTATCTTTACAGTGCTGCCGAAACGCTGGGAATTGGGCGCGAAGAACTGCTTGACCGACTGCACCAAGGGCAGATGAAGTACTCGAACATCTTCAACTACCCCACACTGACCTGGGCGGATATTGGAGCCATCGGCTGGCTGGTTGACGGCGCGGCGATTGTCAACCAGATCAGTTTGTGCCGCACCTCCTATGGCCCGTATGCACGTGCCATGGTCCGAATCTGCAAGGAGGAGAGTTTTCACCAACGACAAGGCTACGCAATGATGGTCACTCTGACAAAGGGAACGGCTAGTCAGAGAACCATGGCCCAGGATGCCTTGAATCGGTGGTGGTGGCCGTCGCTGATGATGTTTGGTCCGCATGACAGCGAGTCATCCCATAGCAGTCAGTCCATGACCTGGAAAGTTAAACGCCAGAGTAACGATGAACTGCGTCAACGTTTTATCGACATTACGGTCCCCCAGGCGGACCACCTGAAATTGACCATTCCGGATCCCAAGCTTAAATGGAGTGAAGCTCGCGGCCACTACGATTTTGGTGCCATAGACTGGGACGAGTTCTGGGCGGCCGTGAATGGCCCGGGACCCTGTGGCGAGAAGAGAATGAAGACCCGAATCAACGCCCATGAAAACGGCCAGTGGGTGCGTGAGGCTGCGCGGGCTTATGCGCGTAAACGCTCTGGCAGTCGCCGGGCAGCCTAATCCAATCCGCCAGCTCTAAATCGCAGGAGACCTGACAACTATGAAAACGGAACCAGGCCAGTGGCCACTGTGGGAGGTCTTCGTACGGAGCAAACAGGGCCTCACCCACCAACACATCGGCAGCCTCTATGCGGCCGATGCCGCGATGGCGCTCGGAAACGCCCGGGATCTTTACACTCGGCGACAAGAAGGGGTGAGCATTTGGGTCGTGCCTTCTGGCGAAATCACAGCGTCATCGCCGGAGGATCAGGGTCCATTTTTTGAACCAGCGAACGACAAAGTCTACCGACATCCAACCTTCTACCCCGTTCCGGACGGTGTTGAGAACCTTTGAACAAAACCTTGAACCTCGACCAGGCTCGCTTCGAACAGCTTTTACGGTTGGGTGATAACGCCCTGATCCTCGGCCATCGACTGTCCGAGTGGTCTGCAGACGCCCCGGTTTTGGAAGAAGATATCGCATTAACCAATGTTGCACTGGATCTGATCGGCCATGCCCGGCTGTGGCTGGCGGCCGCGGGTCAAACTGAAGGTCGGGGTCGGTCTGAAGATGATCTGGCCTACCTGCGTGATGTTCGAGACTGGCGCAACCTGCACCTGGTGGAGTTACCCAACGGCGATTTCGCTCGGACCATGGTTCGACAGTTTTTTTTCGACAGCTATCACCTGCTCCTTTTGGAGGGCCTGGCTTGTGGGCGTGACACGGAGATCGCAGGGATTGCGGGCAAGGTAGTAAAGGAAGTTCGCTACCATCTGCGCCATAGTCGCAACTGGGTTATCCGTCTCGGCGACGGTACTGAGGAAAGCCATGCCCGCATGCAGCAGGCACTGGATGACTGCGCGCCCTGTGTGCCGGAGCTCTTCGAGGCTGACCAAATCTACCTTGATCTTGAAAGTCTCAGTATTGTGCCGGAAATCCAGCTGCTAAAGTCCGAGTGGGAACAACAGGTGAGCGGGGTTCTTGCTGAGGCAACATTGCAGATGCCCGAGATCCTCAGCGCCCACTCAGGCGGGCGACAAGGACTGCACAGTGAATATCTCGGATACATTCTGGCTGAAATGCAGTTTCTGCAGCGTGCCTACCCTGGAGCATCGTGGTGAGCGCAGCCTCGATGCCCATGACCACTCGGGCGCAAGTTCTCGAGTTGCTGGACTCAGTGGCCGATCCCGAGATACCGACCCTCAGCATCAGGGACCTTGGCATCATCCGTGATGTCGAAATGCATCGTTCGGGCCAGGATATCCACGTGGTCATCACCATCACCCCTACCTATTCGGGTTGTCCCGCCACTTCGGTTATCGCAGCTGACATTCGAGATGTGATTGGGCGCGCCGGGATCCAAAACGTCTCAATCAAAAACCGGTTACAACCGGCCTGGACTACCGATTGGATCACGGACAGAGGCAGGCAACACCTGCTTGAGGCAGGCATTTCACCGCCGACCTGTTGTGCTTCTCATCCTCTGGCTGATGACGCCGCTGTGGTTTGCCCCTATTGCCAATCGCATAACACCCAGGTGCTGTCCCGCTTCGGCTCGACCCCGTGCAAGGCTCTGTGGCGCTGCAGTGACTGTCTTGAACCATTCGACTATTTCAAGCCCCATTAACCATCATGCGCTTTCACCCGTTGCCCGTTATCGACCTGCATCCGGAGACCCACGATACGGTTTCAGTGTCTTTTGGGATACCCGATGACCTGACCGGTGAATTCGACTTTACCCAGGGGCAACACCTGACACTACGACGTGAATTTAACCAAGAGGAAGTCCGGCGTTCGTATTCCATCTGCACGTCGGTGTTTGAAAATGATCTTCGTATCGCAGTTAAGTCGATTCCCAAAGGGCTCTTTTCCGGATTCATTCACCAGACACTTGCCGTTGGTGATGTAATCGATGTGGGCTCGCCGATCGGTCACTTCAACGTACCCCTTAGCCAGGACAATCGAAAGCGATATGCAGCCTTTGCGGCTGGTAGCGGGATCACCCCAGTGATCTCTATCATCAAGACGACTCTGGCGGTTGAGCCGCACAGCACCTTCACCCTTGTTTATGGAAATCGTGAGACTCGCAGCATTATTTTCAGAGAAGAACTGGAAGCGCTGAAGAACAGTTACCTGGATCGACTGTCCATCATCCACGCACTGTCCCGCGAGAGTCGGAATATTCCCCTACTAGATGGCAGAGTCGACCGCCGTAAAGTTGATCTACTGCTGGGTAGCATTTTGATCCCACAGCACTACGACGAATTTTTCATATGCGGACCCAAAGATATGATCGACGGTGTACAGGATGCGCTGCTGGCGAAAGAAGTCGATAAGTCCAAAATTCACTTCGAGCTCTTTACCGCACCAGGACAGGCATTCGCCCGAAACTCCCGGCGAGCAGGAACCGGAACACCCCCAAGCGATCTCAGTACCGTCACTGTATTCCTGGAGGGGAAATCAACCGAGCTGACAATGGAGCCGGACGACGATACGGTCCTGGAAGCAGTCAGACGAGCCCGCCCAGAAGTGCCTTATGCCTGTGAAAGTGGGGTATGCGCTACCTGTCGGGCCAAACTGCTTAAGGGGCAGGTATACACCTACCTGGATTTTGCGCTCGAGGAGCATGAACGCAAGGCCGGCTACATACTCACCTGCCAGTCGAAACCTGCCAGTGAGCACATCGTGCTCGACTTCGACGCATTGTGACCGTTAGCGATTGAACCGTTTCGCGTAATCCTTCCCCGGTCGTTCGAGAAGGCTGTCAGTATCTTCGCAGCGCGCTACAGCCCAACGATCTGCTGCTTTGCATAACGACAGATAGACCCGGGCACAGCGTTTTCTCGCCCGGGTGCCAGGCCAGTTTGCCGGCAGCAGCGCCTCTGGCACATCGGGGTCGTGCAGCAGGATACGTCTGTACTCATGGATCAATAACGTGCGGCCGATAAACGCTGCCTCGCCATCAATGGTTTTCCGGTCACGCCTGGTCGCCCGCCATAGATCTTCTAGGCGTTGATTAAAACGATCGTACTCCCGCTCAATATTATCCAGATTGAAGCAGCGATTAAGAAGTGCGCTTGGGGATTCACTGTCGCCAACCGAGTTTCCACAAATGACCTTGACCTTGTCGGTGAGATTCCGGTGCGCAAGCATAGCCTTCACAGGCTCTAGCTCAGCAGTCGGGTGGATCAGGACGTCCGCGGTCAGCGTGCCAAAACCCTGCCACCTGAGCTCCTTTTTAATCTGATTACGCGCCGAAGCGCTGATGGACTTTGGCGGCACAATGACCACTCGCCACTGACCATCCCAGCGGCGGTTGCTACCCCCATAGATGCGGTGATCAGCGTTTGCGAACTGTCGGTGGCCCGTTTCGGTCAGTTGATAGTAGCTTCGGCGACCGAATGAGGTTCTGGCCAGCCACTCTTCCTGAGTCAATCGATACACTGAAGTGCGAACCAGACGTTCACTGATTCCGATTGGCTTTGCCAATCGAATCAGGCTGGCCAGCCACACACCGCCGCCCCGAGGCTCAAGCGTGTCACCGAAAATCGTTATCAGCAGCGACTTGGCTCGAACTGGCCTGCGAGCTCGAAAATCCGCGAGTAGACCTTCGACCGCAAGTTCAAGGTTCATTCGATCTCCTGAGTCAACGGCTGTCAATTACCCTTTGGGCTTTACCCTGGGATCGAGGCACCCCACCTTCGCTATGCACGATGATCTCAGTCGTTATGCCAATGTGGGTCTTAATATCGTGAGCCAGCGCTGCGCTAACCTCCCCAGACATGCTGTCAGATCCAACGTTGGGCTTGAGCTCGACATGGACAACCAGAGCATCGAGGTTACCGGTCCTGGTCAACTCAATCTGGTAATGCGGGCTGAGCAGAGCTTGTGCCAGGACCTTCTCCTCTATCTGCGAAGGAAACACGTTGACGCCACGCACGATCATCATGTCGTCGTTTCGGCCTGTAACCTTGGCCATACGGCGCATAGGCCGTGCCGTGCCCGGCAGCAGGCGGGTCAGATCGCGGGTGCGGTAGCGTATAACAGGCGATGCCTGCTTGGTCAGGGAAGTCAAAACAAGCTCGCCGGCTTCTCCATCGGGCAAGACTTCGCCAGTTTCGGAATCAATGATTTCCGGATAAAAGTGATCTTCCCAGAGGGTCAGACCGTCCTTGGTTTCGATGCACTCCTGGGCAACCCCGGGCCCAATAACCTCTGACAAGCCGTAGATATCGACCGCATCGATATCGAATCGGGCCTCGATATTCTCCCTCATGGACTCGGTCCAGGGCTCTGCCCCAAAAATGCCGACCTTTAGTGATGACTGTCTTGGGTCCAGGCCGGCTGCCTCAAATGCATCGGCAATATTCAGGCAGTAGGTTGGAGTGACCATGATGATGCTCGGTTTGAAATCGTTGATCAGTTGGACCTGTTTTTCGGTCTGCCCCCCGGACATTGGAATCACAGTGGCGCCCAGTTTTTCCGCGCCAAAGTGTGCGCCCAGGCCACCCGTAAATAGGCCATAACCGTAACTGACATGAATCAGGTCGTCCCGACGCCCCCCGGCAGCCCTGATTGACCGAGCCATCACCGTCGACCAGACATCAATATCACTCTGGGTATACCCGACCACCGTCGGCTTGCCGGTTGTGCCACTTGATGCATGGATCCGCACCACATCCGTCATCGGGGCCGCAAGAGCGCCGAATGGGTAGAACCGCCGCAGGTCGTCTTTGGCAACCAACGGGAATCGGGCCAGGTCATCCAGAGATTGCAGATCCGCTGGGCGTATGCCGGCTAAGTCGAACTTCTCCCGGTACAACGGTGAATTTTCGTACGCATGATTAAGCGACCATTTCAGTCTCGATAGCTGAAGGTCCCTCAGTTCGTCGATACTGGCTTTTTCAATGGGCTCCAGTTCGGCCTCCAGGGCTCGCTTTACAGTCATGGTATCCAGCTCCGGCGTCTAGCGGATAAGTAAGCGGGTATCGAATACACTGATATCCATACCCGCACCGCTTGAGTAGTCAATGGATGATCAGGTCGGTCATAGATTGGGACTTCGATCACAATTTTTCAGTCGTCCGATTATCGATTAAAGTACCGCCGATAGCCCTCGACTTACCGCGAAACAAAGCGGCTCGAGTGCCGTCAGATAAATCCACGCCGACGTCGTAGACGCCATTACGCCCATTCAGAAACTGCTCAACAGCCGTTGCCGTAAGCGTCTCCCCCAATGAAACAGGTACGAGAAATTCGATCTGACAACTGACCGCCACACTGATGTGGTTTCGGGTGTTACAGGCGTGAGCAAAGGCTGTGTCTGCCAGCGTAAAAATGATGCCGCCGTGGCAAGTACCATGGCCGTTGATCATATCCTCACGAACGATCATTGACAGTTGCGCCCGGCCAGGCTCAATGTCGACAACAACCATGTCGAGCGCCTGGGAACAGCGATCATCCTGGTGCATTGCCTTGCTACAAGCGTGTGCAAGTGCCTGGCTGTCCGAATCGTGGCTCAAGGTCATATCTCTCAATATTCAAGCTGGTGTAAAAAGGATACAGATCGTCAGCAATATACACAAATATCGTATCACATCAACGGTTGTCGACATTGTGAAGCCCATGGCACACCCCCATTGTTGTGAACCAATCTTTCATGCTCTGCAAAAGCCTCCATCCCTTTTTGCGATCGCGCTGCACGACCTGACCCGTGGGCATCTTGGATTAACGCAAGTTACCACCAGCAATCTGCGATTTGGCACCCGAAGACCAGGCCCAGGTGATCAAATAAATGGCGCTACCAGCCGAGCCATCCGATATGCCCGTCAGGTGAAATTTCTTTCCACACCCGCTATGCTGCCGGTAAATCCCAGTCAGTAGACCAGGCTAATAAAATGTCCCAGAACGCTCAATGGTTTTTTGATTTTGTTTCACCATTTTCCTATCTCCAATTCAAGACTCTAGATCGTCTGCCGGATTCGCTTGAACTGACTCTCACTCCTGTTTTGTTTGCTGGATTGTTGGCACATTGGGGGCAAAAAGGCCCCGCAGAGATCTCTCCAAAACGGATAGACACCTATCGCTATTGTGACTGGTATGCGGGAAATGCAGGCATCCCCTTCCAGATGCCTCCGGCACACCCTTTTAACCCATTGCCGTTCTTGCGTCTCGCCGTTGCACTGGATTGCGAGCCAGCAATTGTTAAGGCCATCTTTGACTACATCTGGGCCAAAGGAAAGCCTGCACACACTGTTGACGGCTTTCGAGATCTCTCTTCAGACCTGGGTATTGATGATCCTGAACTGTTGATATCAAACGCCGGTGCAAAGGATATATTGCGGCGCAATACCGACAACGCGATTGCCGCGGGCATTTACGGTGTCCCCACTATCCTAATCAACGCAGAGCGTTTCTGGGGTCTTGACCAGACTCAGATGATGCTCGATTACCTGGAAAACCCCCAACTGATGGAAGCGCCTGAGATAAAACGACTTACTGCCCTTCCACAGGGCGCCATTCGGCAACCGCAGCCTACAAAACAATGACCTGGATTGAGTCAGTATCGAGGAGAAACGCGGCTGGCCACCTGAAAGCCCTGTACAAAAAATATCAGCGTCCGAATGGCACTATTGCCAATATATACAGCGCCCACTCGCTACGCCCACATACTCTAGAAGGCCATACCGCACTCTATCGGGCCGTCCTCGGACATACTGGCAATGTACTGGCGTTGTGGTATTTGGAAGCGGTGGGTCTTTATGTCAGTGTTCTTAACCAGTGCACATATTGCATAGATCACCATACCCATGCGGGTGGACTGGCGTATCCTGGAAAGCCGGAGGCGTGGTCGGCCATTGCAGATGCCCTGGTGGGTGGGGTCTTAGAGGATGCGTTTGACGGTAAGGAATTGGCCCTTCTAGGCTATGTAGGGACATTGACCGTTGACCCAGCCGCACTGACTATTGAATCGATCGAAAGCTTACGACAGGCCGGAGCCAGTGATGGTGAAATATTGGAGGTTAACCAAGTGGCCGGGTACTTCGCTTACGCAAATCGTGTCGTACTGGGACTTGGGGTAACACTCGATGGAGAAACTCGTTGAGTTTTCGGCAATGCCAAACATTCAGCACGCTGTTGCTCAGCTTTTGGAGTCGTAAACAAGCATAAGGAACCACTGGTGAGAAGACAACTCTATTATCGGCGCCACGAGGAAGCGAAACGACGCACTCCTAGGCCGTTACAAAGTTACCCAAAGCTCGATCAGCGCTCATCGGCCAACCTCTTCCCACAGAATCAGAATCTACACACCGCTATCCCAAGTGGTATTTTGCTTATCCAGATTGGCAGACTTGTGGCAACTCTGTTTTTTAAGGGTGTGTAAACCGTTGCTTTATGGCGCACTCGGAGAGATTCGAACTCCCGACCTCATGGT
>JBBWVW010000131.1:0-25013 GCA_050256425.1 Arenicellales bacterium
CGCTGATGCAACGGTGGCTCGGTATAGCCGTTGCAAACCTGCCGCCCATTAAAGAGCAGATCGCAGGCTGCCTTGAAGGCAACGCCGTCACACGAAGGCATCATCGCCTGGTAGTCAGGGTCATCGGCATTCTGCCGATCAACAACGGCTGCCATGCGCTTTAATGATGCCATGACCTGCTCCTCGGTAACGATGCCGTGGTGAAGCCAGTTGGCGATATGCTGGCTTGAGATGCGCAACGTGGCGCGATCTTCCATCAGTCCGACATCACGGATATCAGGTACTTTGGAGCAACCGACGCCCTGATCGATCCAGCGGACCACGTAGCCGAGTATTCCCTGACAGTTGTTGTCGACTTCATCTTGAATGTCCTCGCCCGACCAGTTTGGATCTTCACACACGGGGATGGTCAGGATATCGTCCAGGCTGGCATGCGGTCGGTTTGTCAGTTCGGCCTGGCAAGACAACACATCGGTCTCATGGTAGTGCATGGCATGCAGCGTGGCTGCTGTGGGCGAGGGTACCCAGGCCGTGTTGGCCCCGGCCCGGGGGTGATCACCTTTGGATTGCATCATGGCAGCCATTTCATCGGGCATGGCCCACATGCCTTTGCCGATTTGGGCGTGTCCGGGCAGGCCACAAGCGAGGCCCACGTCCACGTTCCAGTCTTCATAGGCCCGTATCCAGGGCTGGGCTTTCATGTCGGCTTTGCGGATCATCGGGCCGGCTTCCATCGACGTGTGAATCTCATCGCCGGTGCGATCAAGAAACCCGGTGTTGATAAAAATTACACGATCGGATGCGGCTCGGATACATTCTTTCAGATTGACGGTCGTACGCCGTTCTTCGTCCATGATGCCGATTTTCATCGCCCCGGGCGTCATACCAAGCAATGTTTCGGTACGCTCAAAGAGTTTCACCGCAAAGGCGATTTCCTCAGGGCCATGCATTTTCGGCTTGACCACATACATAGAGCCTTTGTTCGAATTGCGCAGGTGGCCGGCGCCGCTGAGGTCGTGCAGGGCAATAAGCCCGGTCACCACGGCATCCATAATGCCTTCAAAGATTTCATTGCCTTCGCTGTCGAGGATTGCAGGGTTGGTCATCAGGTGGCCGACGTTGCGTACCAGCATCAGTGCCCGCCCCGGTAGCGAGAATGCGGTGCCGTCAGCCGCGGTGTAGTCACGGTCTGGGTTCAGAGTGCGTTCGAACGTTTTTCCTCCCTTGCTTACCGTTGTGGACAACGTGCCTTGCATCAGGCCCAGCCAGTTGCGGTAAACCGCTGTTTTGTCAGGGCCATCTACAGCGGCAACTGAATCTTCGCAGTCCTGAATGACGGTGATGGCCGATTCCAGTATCACGTCACTGACCCCGGCGGGACTCTTGGCACCGACGAGGTGCTCGCGGTCAATCACGATCTCGATATGCAGGTGGTGGTGTCGCAACAGTATGGCACCAGGTGCGTCCACATTGCCGCGGTATCCAGAGAACTGCCCGGCATCTGTCAGGCCGGTATCGCTTCCGTCAGAGCGCCGCGCTTTCAGTTCGCCGTTGTCAATGAAGTACAAGGTGGCGTCGCTGTGGGAAAGCCCATCAAGTGGAACCACCCGGTTTAGAAAATCATCTCCATAAGCGACTACCCGCTTGCCGCGAGCCGGGCTGTAGTTACCGCTTTGCAGCGCGCCATCTTCGTCACTGATGACGTCTGTTCCGTACAGGGCGTCGTACAGAGAACCCCAGCGTGCGTTGGTCGCATTCAGGGCATAGCGCGCGTTGTTGACCGGTACGACCAGCTGCGGTCCGGGTATAACTGTGATCGCGTCATCAACGTTCGCGGTGCTCACTGCAAAGTCTGCTCCCTCGGGCACAAGGTAGCCGATCTTGGAAAGAAAAGCGTGATAGGCCGCCGGATCATGGGGCTGGCCAATCCGTGCGCGGTGCCAGTCATTGATGGCGAGTTCCAGTTCCTCCCGATGGGCGAGTAGTGCTCGGTTGCGGGGGGTAAGATCATCGATGATTTGGGCAAATCCAGTCCAGAAGGCATCAGTTTCTAGTCCTGTGCCGGGCAATGCCTCGTTGTTGATCAGAGCCAACAGGTTGTCGTCTACGGCAAGGCCGTGGACCGTTGTGCGTCCATTCACAGAGGTGTCCTCTTTAACTATCTAGGGAATTCGGTTAGGGGCAAAAATTGGTTGCCAGATTTTATCCACAAATTTCTGTAATGTGGATTAATCTTCCACAATGTGGGATTGTTTGATGCTCCTGTTAGAAAATAGAGCCGTCTCCTACTGCGGTAATATTGTTCGCTTATGAGTCAACCAGAGGATAAAGCATTAGCAACCAGAGTAAGTGCGCAGACCGTCATCGGCCAGGCAGCGGACTGGCTGGAGACTGGTCAGCGTGTTGCATTGGCAACAGTGATTTCAACCTGGGGTAGTTCACCAAGACCCGCGGGTAGTCAATTGGTCACCAACGAGCAGGGTGAATTCGCCGGATCCGTGTCAGGTGGCTGTATTGAAGGTAATGTAATCGAGGAGTGCCAGCAGATTGCTCATACAGGCGCCACCCGAATTCTCGAATATTCTGTTTCCGATGAGCAGGCTTGGGGTGTGGGTCTGACCTGTGGCGGGACTGTGGTTGTTTTGATATGTGCGCTGGTCGATCGGGCTGTTGTCACTGATCTGTATCGTAGCCAGCAGCAACGTAAACTCGTGGCCCTGTTGATTCATTGCGAGAACGCGGAGCAAGTTGTTTTCATTGCCGGGAAGACAGATGCCGGCCTTCGCGCAGTGGGTCTTGACCCGACTCAGTTGCATGAGCGTTTGTTGAGTGGCGTCAGTGGCACACTTCCAGTAGGGGCAGGGCAGTGGTTTTGTCGGGTATTTATGCCTTCTTTGCGCTTAGTCGTTATTGGGGCTGTGCATATCTCACAGGTATTGGTGCCCATGGCGCGCCTGGCGGGCTTTCATGTCACATTGGTTGATCCGCGCAGCGCGTTCGCTACAGCCACGCGCTTTGTGGATACAAGAATTGTCAGACAATGGCCCGATCGCTATTTTGAGAGTGAACCCCTGGATGCGGACACGGCAGTGGTATCTCTCAGCCACGATTCGAAGATAGATGACCTCGCTTTGATTGCAGCTCTGAAATCACCCGCCTGTTACGTGGGCGCCCTGGGCAGTCGAAAAACACATGCCCGACGATTGAGTCGTCTTGAAGATGCCGGTATGACTCCGGCGGCGCTGGCGCGTATTCATGCACCGATCGGCCTGGACCTCGGCGGCAGGAGTGCCTCGGACATCGCGATCGCTATTCTTGCCGAGATAGTAAGTGTCCGCAGCGGCCCAGGGCCGGTTAGCAAGCCCAAGAAGCAACATGACTAGACTCAGTGTTGGCAATGACAGCCGTGCCACGCCGGTAGCGGCGATAGTCCTGGCGGCGGGTTGCAGCCAACGCATGGGTCCTCAAAACAAATTGCTGTTGCCTATCGATGGCGTGCCCATGATCCGGCGGACCGTGCTGGCTGCATTGGCGTCGCATGCGAATACGGTGATTGTCGTAACGGGCTTTGAAAGTTTTCCGGTCCGCGCTGCCCTTGAGAGATTGGAGTTGACCTTTTCCCACAACCCCAATCCTGATCAGGGCCTCAGCAGTTCTTTGCGGACGGGCTTGTCTGCCTTGCCGGACAGTTATGCAGGGGCGCTGATCTGTCTGGGTGATATGCCGTTTGTTGAGGCCGAACATATGAATAAACTTATTCGAGCCTTTAAAGAAAATGGGGCGCATCCAATCTGTGCCCCGACCTGTAACGCCAAGCGTGGAAATCCGGTCCTGTGGCCAGCAGCATTGTTTACTGAAATGAAAGCTCTGATCGGAGATGCGGGCGCCCGTTCCCTGTTGACTCGCTACTCCAAAGATGTTCTGGCGGTGGAGGTATCAAGCTCGACTATATTGACCGATATTGATACTCCGGCCTGTATCGAGCAGTTGAGCGCCTAAGATGTCATGGTGCACTTGCACTTGCACTTGCACTTGCAATCGTGCCTGATCGGCGTTTTCGGCTCTATCAGTGATCCAGATACAGGTAGTTCTGCCAGCTTTTCATGCGTAACAGAATCTTGCGCAGGATTGATACATGGTGGAAGTGATCCGAATACACCGCGATTTCCGCGGCGCTCCCTTGAGGAAGGTGGTAGTTCTGCAGGTCATCCAATAGCCGAAGTTTTACCGCAACACGTCCCGCTCGGGAAAAGAATTGGGTCCCGATAGAGGTGCCAGCCGCCTGGACTTCACCTTCCCCTATGGCGGGCAGCACTTCTACCACTTCGCCCTTGAATACCCGGCCCGGAATACCTTGGAACAAAAATTCCGCCTCGTAACCGGCCTTGAGGCGCTGGACGGAGTTTTGCCGAAATGCACCAAAAAAGTATCGTTCTTCATCGTGTACGAACACCATTACCGGTCGCAGCGGTAATGGTACTGCCATCATGCCAGGGCGTAGCGCTAGCTGGGTCACGTAACCATCAGTAGGCGCTCGTACAATGGTCTCCTCAAGATTGAATTCAGCCGCTGTGAGTTGAGCCTGTATTTCCGCCACGCGTGGACTTTGACCTTGAAACGTTGCCTGACTTGCTTGAATGGCGCGTTTTTCTTCACCAATAGCCCCCTGATGCGCAGATTGTGTTGTGCGATATTGTTGTCGCCGGTTCTCAAAGTCCTGTTGGGATACCGCACCTTTCTCATAGGCTTGCTGGTAACGGCGGTATTCCCGTTCGGCACGATCCAACTGCGCTTTAGCCTGGAGCGTCTTTGATGCTGCAATCTCAACCGAAGTATCCTGCTGTTCCTGGCCAGACAAGGCATCTTCGAGTGCTGCCTGTAGTCTGCTAACTTCTGCAGCGTAGGTAACCGGTTCTATTACGAACAATGGATCACCCTGGCGCAGTGGTTGATTGGGGGTGACCAGGACTTCCAGTACACGACCTTTCACTGTTGGCACAATAGGGGTGGTAACGTAAACCTCTTTTGCCAGTGGTGTGAAAGGATGGTTGTAATTCATCACCAGAAGCAGTGTTGCGATCAATACAATCCCGCCGAGGATTGCGGTTGGCAGGGTCCACTTGTTGATCGGAATCTTAAAGACCTTAAATACAGCAATGCAGATCGATGCGTAGGTGAGGATCAGCAGCAGATCCATCAGCCCTTCTCTGCATTTTGTCGTTGGTCACCAGGCAGGCTCGATGCTGAATTGCCGAGTTGCTTCTCCAGTGCTGCTAGCCGGGCCGCAAGTTGGTCAAAGCGATCTTCTAACTGTTTGTGTTTATTCTCCAACTGAGCAAAGCCCCAGCCGCGGTCCTCTCGCCCCAGCCGCGGTCCTCTCGCCACAGCGTGGCCCAAATCCACAGGAAAGGCCATAAGACGTGCAACGTAAACAGACTGACCCAGCCGGCCACATGTATCGCATCGCAGTGCGGATGGCCGCGATGCTTCGCAATTTCGTAGGGAATGTCGTGGATGGCAATAACGCCGTAGAACAGTACCAGCCCCGTAAAGGCGAGCAAGAAAAGAGCGAAATAGTCGAGAAACATGGCCTATTTGTTTAGGGCGCTTTGCGCGGTTTTACTGTCCTGAATCCTAGCGATTGTGATATGGCGTTGCCGGCGTTGACCAGAGATTCTACCCACCTGATATCGCGGCGTTCAATAGGCGCCGATACCGAAAGGCCAGCCGCGACCTGGGAGGCGCCATCGTAGAGCAGTACGCCGATGCAGCCTACTCCGGTTTCGGCTTCTTCATTATCCAGCGCATAACCGTTTTTCAGGGCACTGGATGCCTCTTTAAGTAAGCGCGGAAGCACGGTGATGGTGTTAACTGTATAGGCTGGCAGGTTTGTGCGCCGAGCGTAAGCCGAGCAGGCCTCGGTACCGGCCGCACCGAGCATCAATTTGCCTACCGCAGTGACATGCAACGGCGCGCGGCTCCCAACGACCTGATGGACATGCACCATACGGTTAGGTGTGGCCCGTTCAACATAGACTACCTGGTCACCTTCACGAATACTCAGATTAACGGTTTCACCAAAACTGTCGCGCAGACGCTCCATTACGGGCAGGGCGATAGCACGCAGGTCCAGCTTGCTGTGCAAGCGGGTGCCAAGGTGCACCAGCTTCAGTCCAAGGCGATAGAGATTGTCCTGATCTTTTTCGACCAGGCCATTTTGCATTAATGATGAGAGGATCCGATGAGCGGTGCTTGCATGCAGGCCAGTCTCGGCCATCAGCACTTTGAGGCTGACCGGCTCCGAATATCGTGCGATTGCATCAAGCAGTCCTGCGGCCCGGTCAATGACCTGTACCCGCGCGCCCGGCTTGTTCGGCATAATGCTACTGTGACCGCAAGCAGGTTTGATTCATGTGGGAATCTTAACCTGTTGCGCAATTCCTAGGGATGAAGGCCATCGGTCAAGCGCCACCAGGGGTGGCCTGACTATGAAATCAAGCGGGCTCGTGAGCAAGGCCCGCGAGCCACACAGGCGAGGATGATGGATTACACACCGTTTTTTTTGTTCGCTGTATTTATGGTGGGCACGCCTGGTCCGGCAAATATGCTGCTGATGACGTCAGGAGCGAATTTCGGCTTTTGGCGAAGCCTGCCCTTTGTTGCCGGAGTCACTTTGGGTAAGTTGTTCGTCAACCTGTTACTGGGTCTGGGTTTGTGGCAGTTGCTTTCGGCAAATCCTATGGTGTTACTCGCCCTGAAAATTGTTTGTGTTGCTTATCTTGCGTGGCTAGCGCTGCGAATGTCCGGTTTCATGATGAAAGGGCACGAACTCAAACGCCCCGAGACTTTCTGGTCTGGATTGTTGGTTCACCCTCTTAATCCGAAGGCTTGGGCAATGCTGGTTTTTGCCTATGCCCATTTTTCCGACCCGTCTCAGCCCTGGGCTATGCAAGTCATTATCATCAGCGCTACCTTTTTTGTAGTGCAGGTGATTTTTCATACGCTTTGGTGTGCTGGCGGCGCACTGGTTGTGACTGCTTTAGGTGGACGTCCGGCTGAGCGTTGGCTGATGCGTGGGCTCAGTGTCCTGACGATACTGGTTGTCATCTGGGCGGTGGCATTGGATGGCTTGGTATGATTCGATATCAACAGTATTGTTTTTCGGCACGCTGTATCTAACAGAGTGACTCACAAGGAGGAGAGAGTTATGTCAACTTATACGGCCAACTGTATGTGTGGGACGATTTCAGTTGAGGTCGAGGGAGAACCGGCTGCGATGGGGATTTGTCATTGCAAGTTTTGTCGCGCCTGATCGGCCAGCCCGGTTAATGGCGTGGCAATCTGGCCACGCGACAAGATAACGATCGCAAAAGGGGAAGACCAGATCGACAGTTATGCCAGTTCAGAAGGTCACCAACGGGCCTGGTGCAAAAAATGCGGTGGGCATGTCTTTCACGACGTTGGCCCCCTCGGTGTAGTAGATGTATATGCCTCGTTGGTCCAGGGTCTGGAGTTCAAACCGACGCTTCATTTCAACTACGAAAGTACAATCATGCCGATGAAAGACGGTCTGCCCAAATTCAAGGACTTTCCGAGTGACTTCAGCGGTTCGGGAGAAACACTGCCCGAGGTGAGTTCAATTCACCAGCGCTGGCTGTTTGCACTCATGTCAGCGCTGGATATTTTTATGGGAAAGCGCTCGCGAATGATAGCGTCGGCCCGGCTGTCAAAATAGTTCGGGTAGTGGCTGGCGAGTATTTCTCGACTCACTTTTTTGCTGCGCTCAAAGAGGTCCGATGCGCCTTCGGCTTCCCATTGTGCGCTGGGTGAGCGGTCCATCAGTTTGGGGTACAGGTATTCGCTTTCCATTACGCTCAAGGTCTGCTCGTTACCGAGGAAGTGGCCCGGGTCTAGAGCGCATTTGTGAATGGTGTCGATTGACAGTGTTTCGTCAGAGACTTCAATCCCGCGGACAGTTCGCTGGATCATGCCTACGGCTTCGTTGTCTATGACCATGGATTCAAAACTGCAGCCCATCAGGCTGCCCATCATTCCGCCAACCTCGCAGACCCGGTTTGCGCCTGAAAGTGCGGCTAGCCCGATGGTGAGCCCTTTCTCATAACCGTATTGCGCATCCGGGATCTTTGAGTCGGTCATCCCTGCGCCGGCACTGTTGGGCAGTTTGTAATAGTTGCCCATCTGGATAGCCGATGCAGCCAGCACGGCCTGTTCGCCGCTGCCACCGCTGAATGACCCGGTACGCAGGTCAGTCACAAAAGGCCAGGTGGCAAAGGTAACGGCACAACCGGGCCGAATCAGATTGACCACAGCAAGGCACGCGAGTGTCTCAGCGACCACCTGGACCAGGATGCCGGCCAGCGTTGTCGGGGCAGTCGCCCCAGATTGGGGCGTGACGGCGATGTCACTCACCAGACCCAGGCGGGTTGCATCCATCATGACTTCCAGATTCTCGCGACCAAAGCGCAGCGGAGAGACAATCGGGCAACCGCCAAATATGACTGAGGGCGCCTTGAGGAAGGAACCCTCGCCGCACACTCTGAGGGCTTGTCGCAAAATTATCCAGAACCTGTTGCGTTCGGGGCTTAAGTAGTCGCTGAGTTCAGCAGGAGACTGACCATCTGCCGGGCCAGAAACGAACTGGTCCATGGGTGCTCTAGGCGGACTCCTGATTACTTTTGTAGCGTGGGTTGTGGTCGTGGTTCAGTGGCCTTGCCCTCGGTAATCCTGGTGCGTGTGCCTTCACGCTGGCTTGCCTGAATCTCGGTCGGCAGTGCTACCGAGAGTTGTTCAAGACGCAGATTATCAGTGTGCGGGACAATACGATTTTCATCGGCCAGGCCCTGATAGCGAGACCAGACCGCCTGCTTCTTTCTGACCTGGTGAGGTTGGTACGACGTGAGGTCTTCAGGACCGATGTCCCGCTCAATCACCAGCGCACCGTCACGCACGGCGGACTCTAGTAACTCCACACCTAGCCCGGTGCGTATGATGACGGCGTTGGTGCCGGGATCGTGCTCACTGCCCTCCCGAGTGGGGGAACCCCCAGGCCATGAATCGGCAGCGGCGATATCGGCGGATTCGCCGATCCCGTCCGGGCATATCTTACAGCGCCAGGGTAGTTGCCACATGCTTGCATCATCTCCCCAGAAGTCCAGGTAGTGAGCTTCACGCACTGCAGTGCGGGTTTCTATGCGGGTCGGCCCGGGGCACCCATGGCCGCGGTAACGAAAGGCGGTCACGTCTTCTGGATTCACCTTGAGTCGCCTTAGAAAAGCATCCATAGATGCCGGGGGCATATAACCCCCGCATACCGGAGTCAGCCAGTAACGCACCAGCTCGTTGACGCGCGGGTCGTGACGGGCATGGTTACGCAGGGCACCGATATCGCAGGGTTTGCCAATAAATGCAAAAGGCGCCCCGCGGTCGAGCACAGCGTCTATATCTATTAAAGGTGCTGTCGGCCCGTAGCGCGAGCCGGTAGCTGTGAGTACATCGGTTTGCGAAAAACTCAGGTGGCGTTCACCAAAGGTGGGTCTTTTGGTTGATGGCTTGGCGTGCAATACGAATTCGACCCGGCCCGTGTCCAGTAGGTAGCCGGCCAGTGCCGTCAGTACTCCACCGGTGGCGGCTTCGTGACGCACCACCGGATCGCCAGCCCAGGCACGTACCATGCGTTTGAAGACCCCCCACACCGGATCAAGTTGCGCATCCGAATCAACCAACTGTGGTGGTAGGCCGCCAACACGGGTCCCTGGACAGGTATCGTAAATACGATCAACGGTTGCGTGATCAAGGTCACCGATAACGACCGGTTGTTCGTAGCCGCTTTTGGTGGCGGTACAGCGCACCGTATCGGCACCTGCTACGGCCTGGCAGATTCCGCAGCCAATGCACAGTCCTTGTTCAACAATGGCATACAGCCGGTCGGCGGGTGTTGGCTTGCTCACGGGGTGTGGGTGACTCCTTTGGTCGGGTGAAATCCCAGCCAGCCCTTGGGCTTGGCCTTAAAGGCTACATCATGAACTATGCCTGAGGATATACTGAACGCGTAGGTTTAGGCTCATGGATCGCAATTCTGACCCACTGACGGTAACAGTTCCTGTCGGCCACATGTGGCACGGCCAGGTTCGACACCTGCTCATGCTCGGTGCGTTGTTGCCCGGCGCCTGGATGATAGCTGGGAACAGTCTGGGGGATGGTACCTGGCTGGGCATTACTGACAAGTCGTGGTTTATTGCGGCGCTGGGTGTGCCTGTTATCCAGCAGATCACAGTGGCACTGTTGTGGCGTGCACAGCTTTGTTATGGCCTGCTAACGCGCCTTTGCGGTGATGTGGGATTCATTGTCTGGGGCGTGATCTTTTTCCCGTTATTAATCTTGCGACCCTTGTTGGTGATGGCTGTTGGGTTGGCTGATACCAATAGTCTGGCGACTCACGGATTAACGCTAACCGTGGTCGGCGCACTGTTTCTTGTGCCTGCGCTATGGACAATGCACTCGGTGAAGAAATATTTTGGCTTTGCCCGCGCACTTGGCGGCGATCACTTTTTTGAGCGTTATCGTGCCATGCCAATGGTGCGCGAGGGTGCGTTCAAATACAGCGCCAATGCGATGTACAGTTTTGTGTTTATCGGCCTGTGGGGTATAGCCCTGCTGCTGGGTTCACAGGCGGCGCTGGCAGTTGTGCTTTTTCAGCACGCTTACATCTGGGTGCATTGGTACTGCACGGAACAGCCCGACGGGGTGGTTTTGTACGGCCGGTCTCCAGATGAATAGCGTCACCTGACACTCAAAACAAAAACGGTTTGACAGTAAAGGGGTGCAATTGCATAGTGAATACCAGGCGCAGGCGGGGGGTTGCTTGCGCCTTCGTGCGGTTAATTTTTCAAAGGAGATCTGTGTAATGGCTTCGTATGCTTTGATCAAATTTAAGATCAACAAAGATTTTTTCGATTGGGAGCAGGCTTTCTATGGGGCTCAACCCATGGCCAGACAGGCCGGTATTGTCGAATTGTTTCACGGCAGAACCGATGACGATCCGCAGACCTGCTTTGTTCTTGCACAGGTATCGTCAAAAGAGGCTATGGATAAATTTTTTGCTGAGGCTGGAGATGCCATTGCTTCATCCGGGCATATACTTGAGTCGACAGAAGTGACGATGCTTAACAATTAGCAGTCGCTTAGCGTTAACAACCTGGCAGATCGGTCTTTTTAAACACTGGCCGTGTTGCGATATGTGCGACGGCGCAAGATCACGTTCGCCAACGCCAGACAACCGGCTGCCCCAAGCAGCCGGTTCATTGTTCTAGGGAGACGAGTAATAGTTATGGGTGGAACTTTTCGAATCTGTGTTTTGCCGGGCGACGGCATTGGGACTGAGGTTACGACGGCAACTCTGGCCGTTTTGGATGCTGCCATCAGACATGCCGGAAACATTAAGCTGGTTTACGAAAGTTGTGCAGCGGGTGCCACTCTCTACCGGGAAACAGGAGTGGCCATGCCTGAGGAGTCGTGGCGGGTGGCCGAAGCGGCGGATGCCATTTTTCTCGGGGCAATGGGGCTGCCCGATGTGCGCTATGACGATGGCACTGAAATCACACCACAATTAGACCTGCGTTTTCGCTTCGATCTTTATGCCGGGGTCCGCCCGGTCTCAGCCAAACGGGGCGGCATGCGAGTACTTAACGATTCGCGCGCAGACAACATCGATTTCGTGTTGGTGCGCGAGAGCACGGAGGGTTTGTTCGCCTCATGTGGCAAAGGAGAGGTCCTGGACGACCGGGAAGCGCGCGACACCATGGTGATTACCCGGGAGACGTCGGAGCAGTTATTCGAATTCACTTTTGACTATGCGCGTCGGCGAAAAGCGAGTAGTGAGCGCCCCAAGGTAACCCTGGTTGATAAGGCGAACATCTTCACTTCGATGGCGTTCTTTCGCAAGGTCTTCGACGAGGCGGCTGAAAAACATAGTGACATCGATATCGAGCACGTCTATGTCGATGCGTGCGCATTGGACTTCGTTCGCCGGCCGTGGGAGTTTGACGTCGTGGTGACCGAGAATATGTTCGGCGACATTCTCTCTGATCTTGCCGCAGGCCTGGTGGGTGGCATGGGTTTCGCGCCATCGGCTGATATAGGAGATCAGCGGGCTGTTTTTCAACCTGCACATGGCAGCGCCCCGGACATCGTCGGCTTGGGCACGGCTAACCCGACAGCAGCGATTCTCTCTGGTGCCATGATGTTGGAGTGGCTGGGGCGCCGCCACGGAGTCAGCCAGTGCCTGGATGCCGCGCGACTGATCGAACAAGCCGTTGAACAGGTTCTTGCCGAGAAGCGGATGAACGCTACGGGCATGATTGACGCGTGGCGAACATCTGAGATGACCGAGATGGTGATTGGGGCGATAGGGTAGTTGAAGTAAGCGATCGCATCATATTGACCCAGAAAGACAGCCAGCGGGTTTGAAAACAGAGGCAGAGTAATGACTGAAAACTTTTTTAATCTTGACGATCTTTCACAGGGCATCGCCCGAAATCTGGCCGAAGGTGTTTCGACCAGAATATTTCCTGGAGATCAAGCAATGTTATCCGTGGTTCGACTCGAGCCTGGCAGTTACAGCGACGAACATTCTCATCCACAGGAACAGTGGGGCGTGATTCTCGAAGGTAGCGGCGTGCGTATACAG
The DNA here is from genome assembly GCA_050256425.1 of Arenicellales bacterium. GTDB lineage: Bacteria > Pseudomonadota > Gammaproteobacteria > Arenicellales > UBA868 > UBA868. The sequence continues at coordinate 12,707 of JBBWVW010000131.1, forward strand.
AATGGCAAGGAGTATGCTGTTACCGCTGGTGATTTCTGGCGCACGCCAGGCGAGATCGTCCATGCATTTCGGGCAGGGCCAGGCGGGGCCAAGTTGCTGGATATTTTCAGTCCACCGCGAGAGGAATACCGGACAACTGGATCTGGGGTTTATTCAGAAGGCGCCTGACTCTCCTTTTCTGAATGTTAAAACACGGAATTATCGATCTGTGCCGGGCATCACTCCAGGGTCAAATAATGAGACCGGCACGGACACTGGATAGCAAATGATCAGCTTGTTGATCGCGATAGGACCTGGCGAACGATGGCATTCACCGGATTAGGAGTATCGCCGATACCCGTTAACTCATTCGAGTGGCAACTCACAAAAGGACAGCACGATCCATGAATGGTTATCTATCAGACGCGGCTTCAGCCGGGTTCTATATGCCGGCAGAGTGGCAGCCCCATGAGCGTTGCTGGATGGCATGGCCTTGTCGTAGCGGTTTTGACAGTCCGGCAACACGGGAGAATTACGCACAGGTCGCCAGAGCAATTGCACGCTTTGAGCCAGTGACGATGGTGGTACGCCCACAGGACCGGGCAGCGGCGCAATTAGCGCTGGGTGCGCAGGTCGATTGTCTGGAATTACCCATAGATGATGGATGGTTTCGTGACAACGGTCCGAACTTTCTGATCAACGATTCTGGTGATCTGGCCGGAGCCTGCTTTGACTTTAATGCGTGGGGCGGTAACTATGCGCCGTTTGATGCCGACGCTGCGGCGGGTCCGAAGGTGGTCTCACATCTGGCTGCACGACTTTTCCGATCACCTATGGTTGCCGAAGGAGGAGGCATTACCGTGGACGGTGAAGGCACGCTGATTACTACTGAAAGCTGTTTCCTCAATCCCAATCGAAACCCGGGTTGGAGCAAAGGGGAGGTCGAAGCGGAGCTGTGCCGCATGCTGGGCGTGAGTAAAGTCATCTGGCTGCCTGGGGATCCGACCGAGAGCGAGACCAATGGCCACGTTGATGGTATCGCAGCGTTTGTCGGGCCTGGCCGGGTGTTGCTCGAAGCAGCTTTTGACGACACGCATCCGCGCTATGATCTCCTGATGGAGAATCGTCGGGCACTTCAGGGTCAAAGCGATGCTCGTGGGCGACCGCTCGATGTGATTTTTATCGAAGATGCCTGGCAGTGCGAAAACGGCGAGCGTTTTTGTGCGTCGTACATTAACAGTTATCTCGCCAATGGGGCGGTGGTTATGCCTTGTTATAATTTGCCCGCCGATCAGCGGGCCAAAGCTGTCTATGAGCAATTGTTTCCACAACGAGAGGTGGTGCAGTTGCATATCGATAATATCGCGCCCGGTGGTGGCGGCATTCACTGCATTACCCAGCAACAGCCGGTTTCGGCTAATCGTGATACAGGTTTTTCCAGATGAGCAAGAATCAAGTCACATCCGAGCGACACTACGACATTCACGTATTTTGCTGTATCAACGAGCGCGAATCGGGCCACCCGCGCGGTTCATGCAGTGCGCGGGGTGCCGGTGAACTGCAAGCGTACATGAAAGTCCGTGGCAAGGCGCTGAAACTGGGTAAACGCGTTCGAATCAATAAGAGTGGCTGTCTCGACCGCTGTGAGTTGGGGCCGGTCATGGTGATTTACCCTGAGGGAATCTGGTATCACTACGGCTGTCGCGAGGATATCGACGAAATTCTTGAGCACCATGTGATTGGTGGTGAGCCGGTTCAGCGGTTGATGCTACAGCCGGGGCAGAGCGTGCTGACGCCTGCCGAGCCACCACGCATCGAACTGCAGGTGCAAAAGATCAAAGAAAGCCCCAATGATGTCTGTCGCTATGACTTGGTGTCGTCCGATGGGCAAGATTTGCCGTCGTTTGTTCCTGGAGCGCATATCGATCTTTTTACCGGGCCAGGTCAGCGCCGCTCGTACTCGCTTGCCGGAGACCCTGCTGTGCGCAAGCACTACGTGCTGGGGATACGTCGTGAAAACCCAAGTCGTGGCGGCTCCAAGTGGCTGCTTGATCATCTTGCAGTGGGAGGCCGGGTCAGCGCTTCGCTCCCGGCAAACAATTTTCCGCTTGATCGGCATGCGGCTCATCACACCCTGATTGCTGGCGGCATAGGTATCACCCCGATGATGGCGATGGGTCATCTGTTAATGCGGGAGCGGGCATCGTGTCATCTGCATTTTTGTGCACCCGATGAGCACAGCGCTCCCTTTCTCGACGAGGTCCGCGAGATTTTTGATGATAAGCTGACATTACATTTTGACGGCGGTGATTCAACCCAGGGGATTGATCTTCCTTCGGTATTAAAAGATCCCTCGCCCAAAGAGCATGTTTACGTGTGCGGCCCACCAGGCCTGGTGGCAAGCGTGCGTGCGCAAGCTTCACATTGGTCACCTGGGTCAGTGCACTGGGAACAATTTTCCGCTTCACCAGTTCCCAAGACAGAAAGCAACGAGGCGTTCACGGTGTTGCTCTCACGCCAGCAGGTCCGCTTGGAGGTGCCGCCTGACCAAAGCATTCTGGATGTCGTGCGTGGCGCGGGGATCGAGGTGGAATCCTCTTGCGAGGATGGTTTGTGCGGCTGTTGCCGAACCCGACTGCTGGGTGGGGTTCCGGAGCACCGCGATGTGGTGTTGACGGATAGCGAGAAAGCTATCGGCGCTGAAATGATGATCTGCATCTCACGGGGCAAAGCCGGCGAGACCTTGGTACTTGATCTTTAGCGGCCTGGATTCTTGCTATGCCACAAACCCATTGACCGTTAAGGTGTGGCGCATGCGTCGTTTAGGAGACTAGCTGGATTAGGGTTGCGATTGCGCCAGTATCTGGGGAATATAGTTTTCCCAGCCAATAGCCATCAGGTGCACACCGGGACTGACCGAACGTAGTTCGCGGATAGTCTTTGCGGCAATCTCAACGCTCACTCGTGCAATCCGATTCTTGTCGTCACCCGCGTCAGCAATCTGCTGGATCAAGGCATCTGGAATATCGACTCCAGGGATGCGTTCGTTCATATAGGCTGCCATCTTTACCGATTTGATCGGGATGATGCCGGCCAGCATCGGCCTGGGGGAGCGGGCTTTGTCAAGAAATGCCGCATAGGCCTGGACATCGTAAACTGCCTGAGTCTGAAAGAACTGCGCTCCGGCATCGATCTTACGGTGCAGGTTATCGATCTCCGTATCAGGATCACTTGCACCGGGATTCGCCACAGCACCGGCGAAAAGTTGTGGCTTGCCGCTCAGTTCATTACCGCTCAGATCAGTTCCATTGTTCAGGGTATGTACCGCCTCCAGCAACTGGGAGGCAAAAAGATCGAATACCGGCTTGGCATCGGGGTGATCACCGTTCTTCGGCGGGTCGCCACCCATGAAAACAATATTCGATATCCCAAGAGCCGCAGCACCGAGGATACTGGCCTGAATCGCAAGACGGTTTTTGTCGCGCGCAGTCATTTGCACAATCGGTTCGACTCCGTGATCCAATAGCAGATGACCTACCGCAACTGGATCTATGGCCATACGGGCGGCGTGGGATTCAGTCAGGTTAATGGCGCAAACATGCGGCTTAAGCAGAGCCGCCTTATCCAGAAGAGGGTCCAGGTTTACCCCCTTGGGCGGCGTCAGTTCGCTGGTGATTACAAAATCGGATGATGCCAATGCCTGGGAAAGGTGGCTCATGCTGGTTTCTCCAATGAAAATACGTGGCCGGCGAAAGCTCAGCCGGCGTAAGTTGCATCATAGGGTCTGGACCCCATCCGTCAACTATCTGATCCGACATTGGACTGTTTATGGTCGCCATAAAAGATCGTTCTGATTGGAACCGCTGGCGCCCTCAGTTATCTCCGGTAAAATTGACGCCCTCTACAACGCCTCACCACAAGGCACGCTTGTGTTGTGTCTGATTGTGCCGCGCGGCCTGGATTATGAAAAAGATTGACAAGATTCTGATAGCGAACCGAAGCGAAATCGCGATTCGGGTTATGCGCGCTGCGGCCGAACTGGATATTGCCAGTGTGGCTATTTATTCGGAGGAGGATCGCTTTGCCCTGCACCGGTTCAAAGCGGCACAGGCTTACCGTATAGGCAAGGGTTGTTCACCGGTCAAGGCCTATCTACAGATAGACGAGATTGTAAAGGTCGCAGTGCGCTCGGGCGCGGATGCAGTCCACCCGGGTTATGGGTTTCTCTCAGAGAATCCCGACTTTGCCAGAGCCTGCATCTCGGCAGGGCTGGTGTTCATCGGGCCATCACCCGAGGTGATGAGTCGTCTAGGAAACAAGGTTCAGGCCCGCGCCCTGGCGCAGGAGAACCATGTGCCGGTGATGCCGGCAACCGATGCTTTGCCCTCAGATTCAGCTGCCGTTCGGACGCTGGCAAACGCGATCGGCTATCCACTGATGCTTAAGGCCTCGTGGGGTGGCGGGGGTCGTGGCATGCGGGTTATCGGAAGCGACGCCGAACTCGATCCCATGGTCGATAGCGGACGGCGAGAAGCGGATACTGCATTCGGCAATGACGAGGTATACCTTGAAAAGCTGGTACGCCGGGCGCGGCATGTCGAAGTGCAGGTCCTCGGAGATCAGCAGGGCAATCTGGTGCACCTGTTTGAGCGAGATTGCACAGTACAGCGCCGTAACCAGAAAGTGGTCGAGCGTGCTCCAGCGTTTTTCCTGACAGATTCGGAGCGTGAAACCATCTGTGAGGCCGCACTGCGTTTGTGCCGGGGCGTCGGTTATTACAACGCCGGCACGGTGGAGTTTCTGCAAGATACTGATTCCGGCGAGTTCTACTTTATCGAGGTGAATCCACGTATCCAGGTCGAACATACGGTCACGGAAGAAATCACTGGCATTGATATCGTAAAGGCCCAGATCCGGATCGCCCAGGGTTGTACGATCGGCACCGACGAATCCGGGGTTCCACCACAGCAGAAGATTTTGATGCGTGGCCATGCCATGCAGTGTCGTATTACCACGGAAGATGCCCAAAACAACTTTATTCCAGACTACGGAGAGGTCGATACCTACCGCAGCTCTTCGGGTTTTGGTATCCGTCTGGATGCCGGCACGGCCTACAGCGGCGCACGGGTGACTCGCCACTATGATTCGCTGTTGGTCAAGGTCACCAGCCGGGGTAATACCCCGGAAGAGGTTATCCGGCGCATGCTTAGGGCTTTGCACGAGTTTCGGGTAGGTGGCGTTAACACCAACATACCTTTTTTGATCGGATTGCTTAGTAACGAAGATTTCCGCCGGGCCGATTACACCACGCGCTTTATTGATGACACGCCGGAGCTGATGTCGTTTCCGCGCCGGCGGGACCGAATCACGCGCCTGTTGCGCTTTATCGGCGATATCACGGTTAACGGTAACCAGACGGTCAAGGGGCGGCGGGTGCCGCAATCACCGCGCGTACCGCGGGTACCGCGGGTTGGCGAACAGCCACTGCTGCCGGGCAGTTGCGACCGATTGGCTGAACTGGGTCCGCAGGGGTTTGCGCGCTGGATGCTGGATCAGCCACAGGCCCTGATCACCGATACCACTTTTCGCGATGCCCATCAGTCGCTGCTGGCGACCCGCGTGCGCAGTTATGATCTGATCGCGGTTGCCGATGCCTATGCCCGGATGCTGCCACAGCTGCTCTCGGTTGAGTGCTGGGGCGGGGCGACCTTTGACGTTGCGATGCGTTTTCTCAACGAATGTCCATGGCAGCGTCTGGCTGCACTGCGTGAGCGCATGCCCAATATTCTCACCCAGATGCTGCTGCGCGCCTCAAACGCTGTGGGCTATACCAATTACCCGGATAACGTGGTGCGATATTTTGTCGGCCAGGCTGCTGCAGGTGGCGTGGATGTGTTTCGTATATTTGACTCGCTCAACTGGGTTGAGAATATGCGCGTGGCCATTGATGCGGCTGGAGAGACTGGCAAGTTGGTCGAGGGCGCGATCTGCTTTACGGGGAATCTCAGCGATCCGCAGTGCACCAAATACAACCTGGACTATTACCTCGATCTTGCCCGCCAACTGGAAGCGGCCGGCTCACACATCCTGGGTCTTAAGGATATGGGCGGGCTGTGTCGGCCGCAGGCTGCCCGCGACCTGATCGGTGCACTTAAAAGCGAGGTATCCATCCCGATTCATTTTCACACCCACGATACCAGCGGCATCGCCGGCGCCAGCGTGCTGGCAGCGGTAGAAGCCGGAGTCGATGCGGTCGACTGTGCCATGGATGCCATGAGCGGTTTGACCTCGCAGCCCAATTTGGGGTCCATTGTCGAAGCCTTACGTCACGGGCCGCGCGATACCGGTCTGGATGCCGATGCCATCCGCGAACTGTCCCGCTATTGGGAGGCCGTGCGCGAAAATTACGCTGCTTTTGAAGGTGAGGAGCGTGCCGGTGCATCAGAGGTTTATGCCCATGGGATACCGGGTGGGCAGTACACTAACCTGCGTGAACAGGCGCGCTCGCTGGGGCTGGCGGATCGCTGGTCCGATGTGGCGCACGCTTATGCGCAGGTCAACGATCTTTTTGGCGACATCATCAAGGTAACACCCACCTCAAAAGTGGTCGGCGATATGGCGTTAATGATGGTAACCAATGGCCTGACCCGACAGAACATCGAGGATCCGAACTATCCCGTCGCCTTTCCTGAATCCGTGGTGTCATTATTTCGTGGCGATATCGGTCAACCTTACGGTGGCTTCCCCGAGGCCTTGCAGAAGAAGATTCTCGGCGGTGAGGCGCCATTGACCGAACGCCCGGGTGAGATCTTGCCGCCGACTGATCTTAATGTCATGCGCGAAGAGGCTGAACAGCAGATTGAGCGGTCGTTGTCGGATGCGGAACTGGCTTCTTATCTGATGTACCCGCAGGTCTTCACCGATTACGCCCAGTCCCGTCGACAGTACGGCGACATGACCGTAGTGCCGACCCGGGTTTTCTTCTATGGAATGGAATCAGGCCAGGAGATCAACATTGATCTGGAAACCGGCAATACGCAGATCATCCGGTTTCTGGGTTTGAGTGAGCATCATGACGATGGCCTGCGTACAGTATTTTTTGAAGTAAATGGTCAGCCGCGACAGATCAACGTGACTGATCGCGCTTATGAAGTTAGCCGCCCAACGCAGCCCAAGGCCGACCCCGCTGACCCAGGCCAGGTGGGTGCGCCGATGCCGGGTCTGATCGTGCAGATCAACGTGGCATCGGGCGACACGGTGCGGACCGGCGAGGTGCTGATGATTATCGAAGCAATGAAGATGCAGACCAGCGTTCGCGCCGAGCGCGACAGTACGGTTGGCGCGGTAAAGGTAGAGCCTGGCCAGCAGGTAGATGTCAAGGATCTGCTACTGGAGCTTAACTGAGCCTGCCAGTGTCGGGTGGCTTTGCTATGCTTGCCTCCTGAACTGGCCACACCAATAGATCAGACGCTTGAAGGCCGACATTGTCATTATCGGTGGCGGAATTATCGGCTCCAGTATCGCCTATCACCTCCGGCGGCTGCCCGGTTCAGGTACGGTACTGGTGCTCGAACGCGACCCAACCTACACCAACGCGGCTACGCCGCTCGGCAACGGCGGGATACGCCGGCTTTTCAGTTTGCCGGAAAACATCCAGATGGCAGGCTATGGCCTTGTGTTTTACCGTGATTTCGCACGCCAGATGGCGCTCGTTGGCCAAAGTGAGAGTGTGGATATCGGTTTCAGGAGACAGGGATATCTTTTCATCTCGGATCGCGGCGGGTCTGCACAGATGGAGACCAATTTCCGATTACAGGAGGAGATGGGCGTCGAGGTCGAACTGCTGCAGCCGGGCGTATTGCGACAGCGCTTCCCGTCATTGTCCATCAGTGGCATCAATCTTGCAGTGTTGTCGGATCATGACGGCTGGATAGATCCTTATGCGGCGCTGATTGGGTTTCGCCACAAGGCAATTGAACTGGGCGCGTGCTATCTCAAGGCGCAAGTTACTGGCCTGATGGCAGAGGGTCCGGCAGTGCGCAAGGCTATACTGGCAGATGGCAGCACTGTTGAAGGTGACGTGTTCGTTAATGCGGCAGGCGCCTGGTGCACGGAGCTTGCGGCGACCGTGGGCCTTGAACTGCCGGTGGAACCGATGTCGCGGGAGAGTTATTTTTTCCGCTGCAGTCAGCCGCTCGAAACACTGCCGTTCATCAAGACTGAATCCGATCTTGCTTTTCGCCCCGAGGGTGGGGGTTATGTTGGCGGAGTGCCAGACTGGGATGAGCCGTCAGGCTGGAACTTCAACGTGTCGCCCAGCCGTTTTGAGGAGGTGGTGTGGCCGGCCCTGGTGAGACGGATTCCATCAATGCAGTCGGTCAGGCTCGAGCGCAGTTGGCGTGGACACTACGCCCGCAGTGTGCTGGACTATTCGCCTATTCTGGGCGCGTGGACCGAAGGCCTTGAGAATTTTTTTCTCGCTAACGGTTTTTCAGGTCACGGCATCATGCATGCCCCGGCTGTGGGTCGGGGCCTGGCGGAGCTCATTGTTCAGGGTCGTTATACCAGTATTGATCTTGGTTGTTTCGGTTATGAACGCATTCGGGCAGGCCGGCCCTACCGGGAAAAAGGCATCATCTGATAGCCGCAACACGAATCCTGTTGCCAGTGTTCACCCCTTGGGTTAGCGTGCAGTCTACTGAGGAAAAACTGTCAAACTTGAGGAACTGCTATGCCCCGTATTTCCGTACTATTAGTTGGTTTTGGCGCGACTTGGATCCTGTCGGTATCTTTGGTCAGCGCATCCGGCGAGCCGTCCGCCGGGGCCAGGAGTATGCCGGGCGCCGTCGGCACCTTTGAGTTCCAGCCCGGCGACTGGATAGAGGGCGCCACTTCCTGGTGGAAGGACAGCGACGGTGTCGATCCTGGTGTTGCGGGTTGTCACATCGGTGCTGATGAGAAAGGCCAACCAAACGGCCGGATGTTCGGTGAGGCTTGCTTGGCGGATGGCTTGCTGGTGGAGTCCAACCCGGGCGCTGGTGTACTGCACAGTCACAGCAACGATGTGGGCCATCCGGACAAGTTCGACTGCAACGTCTGGTGTGTCGCTAAGGGGTCGGTCAAGGGCGCTTGCGTTGCAGCGATCTCGCCGCCTTGTGAGCGATCCGCGGTATGTAAGTGTGAGTGATTCTGTCGAATAATCTGACGCATACAGATGAACCCTGAAAAGGTGTTGAGTTCAGAGCCTGGTCGCGCCTACATTGCTCTGGTCACCTCCGGCAAGCTTGGCGATGCGCTGATCTCTCTGGTCATTGCCAATAATCTGGCTCGTGCGGGTTTCGTTGTCGTGGTTTGTAACGCATTTGTTCATGCGCTTGCTGATTGGCTGCCCGCTCTTTCTACCCGTCCGGAGTTTGGTCGCAACGAATATCCAGATGGATTTGCCAACTTTGATCTGGCGCTGGTTGATGCACAGTCTCCAAACCTGCCAGCCGAAGGTACCGATCTGCGAAGCGAGCTGGCGTCACAGGCGGTGTTCTTTGGTCTGCCGCACTTCGATGCCTCCCTGAATGGACGCTTTGATCGGGCACACTTGCCGACCGATCGGCGGGAGTTGCTTAGCTCGTTATTGGTTGGTAATGGCCTCGCCCGTGACCGGGATGAAAAAGGGCGCTCGATGGTCGAGCACATGCGTGCATTTTGTCGTCGTGAATTGAACCTTGAAAACGTAACCCAAGAGGTCGGTCTGGTAGCTCCTGGCGGGATCAGTACCGTGCGGGATCCCGATCGCATTATCATCTGTCCTACCAGCGGTAATGCTCGTAAGAACTGGCTCGCCACACGCTTTTTGGAGCTGGCACATCAACTGAAAACGAAAGGCAAAAAACTTATCTTTACGGTCGCGCCGCCAGAGCGAGAAGAATGGCGTCGGCAGCTGGGTAACAAATTTGAGTTAGCGCAAACGGATAGCGCATCGGACTTGCGTCGCTGTTGGCGAGCGCCAGCGCGGTGGTGTGTAATGATTCTGGTGTCGGACAACTTGCCGGCGCGCTGGGCACTCCGGTTCTTTGTATCATTTCGAGGTGCGAGCTGTTCTGTACCTGGCGGCCCGGCTGGGGCGAGGTGACGTTGGTGCGGCCAGCGTTGCCGATACGCGCATTGCCGCAAGTGTGACCATATCTTGTCAGCGTCAGCGCGGTGTTGCGGCATCTTGACGTATTGCTGAGAAAAGCAACAACCCCGAATAAGGAAAGATAGTTATGGGACCACTGAAAGGTTATCGTGTTGTTGAGATGGCGGGTCTCGGGCCAGTGCCATTTTGTGCCATGTTGCTATCGGATATGGGCGCGGATGTTGTGCGCATCGACCGCGAGGGCGGCAGTAATCCCCTGGGGCTTAAGGTCGACGTCTTAAACCGCGGCCGGCGCTCGGTGGCACTCGACCTTAAATCTGGCCAGGATGTGGCGACCTGCCTGGAGCTTATCGCCAAGGCTGATGCGCTGATCGAAGGTTACCGCCCCGGAGTCATGGAGCGCCTTGGTCTTGGCCCGCGGGAGTGCCAGGCGCGTAATCCACGCCTGGTCTATGGCCGCATGACCGGCTGGGGCCAAGAAGGCCCGCTGGCGGATGCCGCTGGGCACGATATCAACTACATTGCTCTAACTGGCGCCCTGTCCGCTATGGGTACCCGCGAGTCTGTGGTGCCGCCGCTCAATCTGGTAGGAGATTTTGGCGGCGGGGCACTATATCTGGCGTTTGGAGTCGTTTGTGCCATGCTTGAGGGCAAATCGTCGGGTAAGGGGCAGGTGGTTGATGCCGCGATGGTTGATGGGGCCGCACACCTGATGACTATGATGTATGGCCTGAAGCATAACGGCCAATGGATTGACCATCGTTCATCTAATCTGCTGGATGGTGGCGCACATTTTTATGGTGCTTTTGAGTGCGCGGACGGCGAGTGGATAACGATCGGCTCCATTGAGCCACAGTTCTACAAACTGTTGCTACAAAGTGTTGGTATAGACACCGGTTCTTCGGATGCTTCGCAGGAACCGGCCAACTGGCCAAAGATGCGTGAGCGCCTGCAGGCAGTTTTTCGCACCCACCCCAGGGCGCACTGGTGTGCGCTTATGGAAGGCACGGATATCTGCTTTGCACCGGTGCTCAGTATGAGTGAAGCCCCGGAGCATCCACACAATGTGGCCCGTGAGACTTTTGTTCGCGAGTTTGATGTTTTGCAGCCGGCACCCGCGCCGCGGTTTGCGCGTACTCCGGGTGCAATCGCCGGCCCACCGCCAGCGCCAGGTGAGCACACCGCCCAGGTGCTTAAGGAGTGGGGGGTTAAATAAGAGCGTCTGCGATACCGAGCATTAGGACAAGTCGGGAAATTTAAATTAACGCAACAGCACGCAGGGGTTTGCCATCGGCGAACTCCTGTAGCAGAACTAAAGGAGTTATTCATGGTCTCTTTCGAAGGTAAACGTGTCATCATCTCGGGCGGCAGTCGTGGTATTGGCCTGGCTATTGCCAAACGCCTTGCCGCTGACGGCGCCAGTATCGCTATTTTGGCCAAGACCACTGAGCCACACCCGAAATTGCCTGGGACGATCTACACCGCGGCTGAGGAGATCGAGCAGGCCGGTGGTAAGGCGTTACCGATCGTCACCGATGTGCGCAGCGAAGATGAGGTCAAGGCAGCGGTCAGTCAGGCCGTTGATGCCTTCGGGGGCTTGGATATCTGTATTAACAATGCCAGCGCCATCTCGCTGACCAAGACGACCAAGACCGAGATGAAACGCTTTGATCTCATGTTTGCGGTTAACGTCCGTGCCACATTCATGTTATCCAAAGAGTGTTTGCCTCACCTGGTCCAGGGAGACAACCCGCATATCCTCAGTATTTCACCCCCGCTGGATATGCAGACCAAGTGGTTTGCCCCCTCGGTGGCGTATACCATGTCCAAGTTCGGCATGAGCCAGTGTGTGCTGGGCATGGCCGGGGAGTTCAAGTCCAAGGGTATTGGTGTGAACGCCCTGTGGCCTCATTCAGTGATCGCCACTGCCGCCATAAGCAACGTGGTTGCCGGCAGCATCGCTTTTCCACATTGCCGCAAGCCTACGATCATGGCTGACGCCGCGGCTGTGATTCTCTCGAAAGATAGCCAGGAATTTACTGGCAATTTCTGTGTGGATGATGTGCTGTTGGCCGGTGAAGGTGTTACGGACTTCAGCGTCTACCGGATGGACCCGGATAAAACGCTGTGGAGCGATTTCTTTGTACCTGACGACACCCCCGAGATCGAACCACTGGTCATGGCAATGAACCCGGG
>JBBWVW010000132.1:0-4015 GCA_050256425.1 Arenicellales bacterium
CCAGCATAGTTTTGCCCGTGCCGGGCTCCCCCTTGATTAATAGCGGTCGCTCAAGTGTGACCGCGGCGTTAACCGCCAAAGAAAGATCTTCAGTCGCGACATAGCGCTCAGTACCCTTGAAACTCATGCATTACTCCTAATAACAAGACAGCCGATGATAACAACAAACCACTTCGGACCCGTCAATTTCTGGATTCGGTGTAAGGCTGCCGGTCTCTGGCGGATGCCCTCGCAGAACCTTATGAAGCAATGGCCCGCCTTGGTTGAATGGCCGCGCGATACACTAAGACAGGTTTGGTGCAAAATCTGATCCTCCGACAGCCCTCAAGCCATCCAACATGCTCAAGATATTCGCCGCCCCTAAAAGCGTCGCCCTGGCCTCGGTCATCCTGTTGGAAGAGGTCAAGGCAGATTACGAAGCCGTGATCCTCGATTTTTCGCGCAACGAGCAGCGCGAACCCGCATACCAGGCTATCAACCCCAAGGGACGAGTCCCTGCGGTACTGACCGAGGACGGTATCCTGACCGAAACCCCGGCAATACTGCTTTATATCGCCCAGCGCTTTGGCGCTGATACCCTGACGGGAGGCCAGAACGCTTTTGTTTTCGCGAAAATACAGGAGTTCAACAGCTACCTTGCGTCTACTGTGCATATCGCCCATGCACATCGCCTGCGCGGCTCGCGTTGGACCGACGACCCCCAGGCCTTAGAGGCTCTGAGAAGAAAAGTGCCCGAATCAATGGTTCAGGTCGTAAGCCTTATTGAAAACGACCTTTTGCAAGGCCCCTTTGTGATGGGCGCGGATTACACCATCTGTGATCCCTATCTTTTTACGGTCTGCTCCTGGCTGGAAGATGACGGAGTTGATACGTCCCACCTGCCAGGCATACTGGCCCATCGCGACCGAATTTTGGAGCGGCCCGCTACGCAGGCGGCGCTTTCCCGACTGCAGTGATGTTTAAGGGCGTGCTATATCCGTGCTGCACCACACCCGGATAACGAGAGCCCATCCATGCTTGATCCAGTTCTTCTCGATGAAATTCGAAGCCGCTTTCATCACGTCGATATTTGCCCCTACCAGGGCCCACGCATCTTCTTTGAGAATGCCGGGGGTTCGCTGACCCTGAAATCGGTTGTCGAGGTGAATACGGCCCTCTCAGCCATTCCCGATAACCAGGGCCGTGATAACCCTGCCTCGCGTGAACTGGTGCGCATCATCGCTGCTGCGCGCGAGGACATGAAAACATTCTTTGGCGTTGATGATGGCGTGGTGTTTACCGGAGAGAGCGGTACCGAGGTGCTCTTTCGCCTGGTCCGTGCAGCAATCCTGGGGTCTCCTGAGGGCGGCAACGTGGTTGGCAGCACCCTGGAGCATCCGGCTACGGCCAGCGCACGCAGTAGGTGGTGTCCTGTCGCAGGCAAGAAAAACATCAATATTGCCCATGAGAAAAACCAGGCACTGGTGACTGCGCAGGATTACCTGCACCAGGTCAACTCTGATACACGTGTTGCCACCATCATTCAGACCAGCCCGGTCACGGGCATTGCAATTGATGTACAAGCGGTGGCGCAGGCTATTCGCACCGTGGCGCCCCAGTGCTTCATTATCGTAGACAGCATCCAGCACGCGGCACATGGCGTAATGGATATGGGTGCGTGCGGTGTGGATGGGTGCGCCCTGTCCGGCTACAAGGTCTTCTCCCGGCACAATTACGGTGTGGGCTGGGTCTCGCCCCGCATGAGCACTCTGCCTCATGAGAAACTCGACGGCACAGCAGATGATTTCTGGGAGCTGGGCACCCGCGACACGTCTGCGTTTGCAACCTTCAGCGAAGTCGTCAAATACCTTGATTGGCTCGGTAGTCAGGTAAGCGACTTGTCGGACCGACGTGCACGGCTTGAAGCTGCCGGAAGCGCCATGATGGCGCAGGAAGCCCATCTTGTGGATATTGCAATCAACGGAGCCGACGGCCAACCCGGAATCCGGGCACTGCCGGGTGCTTATATTGTGGGCGGCCCGGACAACCCCTACCGTGAAGGCCTGGTGTCGTACGCCTTTGCAGGTATCCCATCAGCCGAGGTGGTCAGTGCGCTGAACCAGCGCGGTATCAGAACCCACGTGCGCAAGGCGGATTATTTTTCGGGGAACATTCTTGATCCCCTCGAGATGGACAGTTGTATCCGAACCTCTTTTTGTCACTACAACACTAAGGCTGAAGTACTTACACTGCTTGAGGCGCTGGCTGAAATTACCCAGGCATGAAAGCCTACTCGGTAAAACTCGCCTTGGCACTCATGTGGGGCTCATAAAGTCATGATCATACAACAACAATTTTTCCGTTTAATCTAAACCCGATAAGGAGATACAGAAATGGCAAAGGGATACTGGATGTCGGCCTACCGCGAGGTCATAAATGCAGATAAGCTCGCGGCTTATGTCGCGCTGGCGGCGACGGCCGTGCAAGGCAATGGCGGACGCTTTTTGGTGCGCGGCGGACAAATGCAGCCCAAAGAAGACGCTGTTGCTGAACGAACCGTGCTGGTCGAATTCGCCAGCTATGAACAGGCGCTCGCAGCCTATGAATCACCCGCCTACCAGGAGGCTCTCAAAGCACTGGATGGCGGAGTCGTGCGCGACCTGCGCATTGTCGAGGGGGTCGACTGACTCAGGCTATGCGTAAACGGGGGGTGCGTTAATTGGCTGAAGTCACCGTGATCGGCGGCGGCATCATCGGCGTATCCTGCGCGCTCGCTCTACAGCGTGAAGGCATTGCCACCACCCTGATTGAACGTGGCAGCATCGGCGGCAAGGCAACGTTTGGCAACTGCGCGCTGCTGGCCGTCAGTGAGATTGTACCTCTTGCAAAGCCGGGCATTATGGGAAAACTGCCCGGGTGGCTGTTGAATCCCGAAGGCCCACTGACGATCCGCGCCAGTCATTTGCCCACTGCCCTGCCATGGCTAGCGCGCTTTTTACTGAATGCCCGGGCGCACCGGGTAGCGCAGATCTGCCATCACCTGGGCGCCATTACTGCCCACGCGCAGAATGATTTTGACGATGTCATTGAAGCGGCTGATATACAGAATATCTGGGGCAAAAACCAAGTACTCCACCTTTATGACAGCCGCCAGCAATACGATACCGATCGGTTCAGCTGGCAGTTACGCACCAACGAAGGTCACCAGGTAACTGAACTGGATGACGATGCGCTTCGTGACCTGGAGCCCGATGTGGATACCCGCGGCAAGTTCGGCCTGATTGCGCATGGCTGGCGTTCATTCACCGACCCACAACGACTCACTCGTGAACTTTCTGAGTATTTCTCGGAGTTAGGCGGCGAGATCATCATCGCAGATGTTAAGCGTATCGAAATGGGGTCAGCCAAGGCCAAGTGCTTGCATCTACTCGACGGGTCACAGCTCGACGTCGATAAACTGGTTATTGCGGCCGGCTGTTGGGCCAACACTTTGCTTTCTGACCTGGGTATCCGTATTCCGCTGGCGCCGCTGCATGGCTACCATACCGACATCGCAGATAGTGGTGTCTCGCTCTCCCGGCCTGTGGTTTACGCGAGTGGTGGCTTTGTGACTACACCTGTAGAAAGTGGACTGCGTATTGCGGGTACTGTAGAGATCGCACCACTGAATGCCTTGCCCAACTACCGGCGCGCCGAGGTGCTGGTCGAAAAAGCCCAACGCCATCTTTTCCCCGGGCTTACCCATACCCACGGCTCGCAATGGATGGGAGCCCGTCCCTTCATGCCTGACACCCTGCCAGTCATCGGGCCGGCACCCGGCGTGGCAGATACCTGGCTGGCGGTAGGCCATGGGCAGTTAGGCGTAACCATGGGCCCAACCACGGGTAAAATCATCAGCGCACTGATTGCCAAAAAAACACCCGCTATTGATATTGCACCCTACCGCGCTGACAGGCGCTACACCTGACCTCAGCTCTAGCTTCAGACAATAAGCGAACGTTCTTTAATATTCCCAACCCTTATCGGACCGCAAAGG
>JBBWVW010000133.1:0-4669 GCA_050256425.1 Arenicellales bacterium
CGCCGGTAACGGATTTTGAAGACCGCGTCATGCAGCGTAAATTGAGGTTTATCGCGAAGATAGATCTCAGCATCGTAGGCGATGGCCTCGGATCGGGATCGACGCAGTTTCTCATACAGGCTGAAATACTGATCAAAACACCAACCATCATCGCACTGGTCTGGATTTTTTTGATACCAGCGCAGTACTGAAGTCGGACGCAAAAACAAATTCCGGCCTAGGATTCGGTCGAAACTCACTTCGCCGCGGTACTCAAACTTGCTTTTGGTGAAGTAGTAGAACGAATTGCTGACCTGGGGAACCCAGGAGCTTTTGGTCAGAAAGGTTTTGCTATGGCGAATACGGCCATAGGGTTGGTATTTGCCATCACGCCGCCTGATGCCGATGTCGTAGCGAAGTTGTTGCCATGGCTTGTCTGCCCGGGGCTTGAATTGCAGGCTGATATTTTGTTGTTTGTCGTCTATGTCATCCATCCGGGTGTCATCTTCATCGTCACCCAGCATCAAGTGCAACCGGTTTTCGACGCTCGGCAGGGATATTTTTGCACGTATGCCGGGACTGACTTTGGTGCCTTCATTGCCATCGTAGCGAAAACGGACAAATACACGAAGGCGGGTTTTCTGGGCCGCTTCGTCTGCACGTTCATTAGAGAAAAAACTGTCAATCTGGTTTGCGGTATCAGTTACCCACTCGGACCATTGTGCATGGGTCTCCTCGATACGATCTACGTCGTCCTCATCCTGTGCGAAGGCTACGGCGCTTAAGCAAGAAAGAGTGAATATTGTGAAAAATCTCATTACTTATATTACTGAGAATATTGAACGTTGTAGATCAAGAGGCCCTATCGGCTGATGAGTGCGGTCCGCTAGTTTGTCACAAAGGATAACAAAGAGGCTCAATCGATGTCGACAAGCCACGCCCCGTCAACTTTGCAAAACCCAAAGCGACGGGATGTGGTTTCGCTATCCATCGTAGTCTCAAGGGTTAGTCTGCGGCAGGCGAGGTCATTCTTGGGGTAGTTTTCTGTCACTGTCCAGGTGCTGCTGACTTTCTCATCGGCGCTTTTCCACTGCACCGGGGTATCCAGTGCAACCGAATTCAGAGTCTCATTAATCTTAACCAGAAGAGAGTCAAGATCGTCGGCTGCTAATACGCCCAGCGGGGTGTTTCTAAGGAAAATTGTATTTTGTGAAAAACCGGCGGCGGGTATGAGGGCCAGGATCGCGGCAAGGAAGAGAAATGATAGCCCGCGTGGGTAATTCATCCGCGATCTTGCTCATTGGCATTGTCCTCAGAATCTAAAGCCTCTACTGCAGCTCCAGCTACCGCGAGTTTGGAAGTCACCGTCTCCACCACTACCCGTTTGGGTGCAAACTGAATACCCGCGTCAGCGAATGCTTCTTGTATCTTAGCGTAGGCCACATGCCGCAGTGCCCACTGGTTACCTGGCTTGGCAGAGAATTTGCAGCGTATAACAAAAGCCGAATCATCCATTCTGTTCACGCCCTGTGATTTCAGCCCATCCAGGAACTGAGGTCCATGTTCCGGATCTTCCAGGAGTTCCTGCCCCACTTTCTTGATCAGTTTTCGGACTTTCTCGACGTCTTGTTCAAAGTGGACCCGCAGTTCGAACTTCATGATTACCCAGTCGCGACTGAAATTGGTCAGGGTGCTGATCGTGCTGTAAGGAATCGTGTGGATCGGCCCATTATGATGTCGCAACTGCATGGAGCGAATTGAGATTTGCTCGACCGTGCCTGTGCTGCCGCCTACGTCAATATATTCCCCCTTGCGAAAGGCATCATCAATTAGGAAAAACACCCCTGAGATAATATCTGCAACCAGAGTTTGCGCACCAAAGCCAATTGCGAGCCCGATAACGCTTGCTGCGGCAATCAGTGGCCCGATGTTAATGCCCAGGCTTGCCAGTATGGCCATGACGGCGACCACACAAATGGTTACGAACAGGAAACCACGCAAGAGCGGCAGTACCGTAGCGGCCCGTGACAGACCCTGTCCGCCAGGGTCACTGCCAGCGTGGGCGTCACTTTCTTCGGCTTCATCCGTTGTTTCATCCACTTGCCCGGAGGAAATCCAACGCTTGGTCGCGGCCCACAAGATGTACGCTATCGCAACGGTCACCAGTATCTGAGCCCCCATACCGGCCACCCTTTCGCCGAGTCTGGAAGCGGTCAGTTCCATAATATCGATGTGCCAAATTTGCCCCAACGCCATAAGCGCCAGCAACAGAACCACGGCCCGGGCAGCCTGGACAATACCGCCCCTGGCCCCGCGTCGGCTTGTTTGCAGGTTCTCCAGGTCCGAGTCAGAGACGCCCCATTCACGTATCAATGGGCCCATGGCGCCGAGTATTAGCGGCAGGACCATCAACAGCAGTAGCAGCGTCTTCAGTACCGAAGTCAGCGCGCCTTTTTCTTCCAACCCGATTGCACTGAACAGCGCGAATACAAATAGCAATAACACGATTGTTGTGCCAATGATTGGCCAGATGGCGGTTAGCAGTTTGCGAACCCCCCCAGGAGGGCGCCCAGCCAGTAGCATGATGCTGACTGGCCGGCGGATCAGCCACATAACAGCAATAATCATGCCTATCAGGATGATTCCGCCGACCAGGCTAACGGATTGCACCAGTTCTGGACCCTCAAAGGGTGAACTGATAGCGCCAAGATAGTTCTGAAAAAAATATAAAAACGATCCACCAATGAATATCCACGAGACCCGTGAGCTTAAAAGCTGAGAATCGGCATCGTTCAGCGACGTAAGCCGGGAACTCGATCGGTGGGGAGAAAAAATGAAATTCACCAGTTGATTGAGCAGCCAGGCGAGCAGGATTGCGGCCAGTAGCCCCATCATGAGCAGTCGGTTGGGTGCGTGCCCGCCGTATACAAGCAAAAACGCGATGTATGCGCTGAACACAAAGACAATCGGAATAAAAAGGTCATAGATTAACAGCAGCAAGCGTCGACCCAGTCGCTGAGGAAAGTTGTTGCCCCCAACCATCGCCAGGGTCTCTGGGATACGCGCGGAAAGACGCTTAAACAAATACTGAGCAGTCCAGCCAACCAGCAAGATGCCACCGAGGTAGGCGAACACAAGCCAGATATCTCCCTTATCCCTTCCCGGCGGCACCATGGCGGTGGCCATGACAGAGGGGATGCGAGCGATGTTTGGCGTTTGTTTTAGCTCTTTCAGTAAGCCAACACGAAACCGGTTTGTAATGATGGTCAGTTCCTGAATCGCTGAGTCTGCGGGTGTTTGTTGCTCCTTTTCAGTGCGGATCAATTGCCAGACGATAGAGCGAACCTGCTCATCACTTAAGCGGGCCAGAAGACCTTCTCTTTCCTCAGTACTTAGATTCTGGTCAAGTATTGCTGATGGTGGGGGTATCTCGCTCGTAGCCGCAGCATGAGCCACTCCCAACAGCAGGCTGAGTAGCACAGTCGCGCTGATGACTAGCGTTACCGAAACTTGATGGTAAAAATGAGTTTTCATCTTAAAGGGTAATTGTTAGATTTGGCTGAGTGGGCCTATTTTAGACTCAAGATAAGTTATTGTGCACGATAGGACGCTTTGCGGGACTCGCGTTTTGAGATTAATCCCGGGACCAATATGCAGGCTTGCAAACAGAAGTTTTCATAACATTTCCGGAAAATAAATTAATGCTGCAGGGGGGGGATCGCTTTAAGCATGTCAGAGACGCACGCTAGCATGGTCAGCGGGCTAAAAGTCCCGTTTCAGTGGAAAGTTGTTGCAGTGTTTATTGCCAATAATAGGCATAAAATAAGCGGTAAATCCAGCCGAGCGAACTGGGGCGTTTGACCTAAACTCACTAGATAGTGCTTAATGGCTGATGCTGGCACGACTTGCTGACAAAGAATAATTTTCATCGAACAACTCGTAAACCTGGATGCCAATATTATGAATACTCTGCGGCAAATACGTAACGCGATTTATTTTCTGGGAGTTGTTCTGGTACTTGCTATGCCTCGCGTCTGGGCAGAAGAGACAGCGACAGCGGATTTAGCCAAGGCAGCACAAAACCCACTGGCCTCTATGATCAGTCTGCCGTTTCAAAATAATACCAACACGAATGTCGGTCCGCTGGACGGAACACAGAACATTCTGAATATTCAACCGGTGTGGCCGATAGACTGGAACGATAACTGGAACTTTATTACCCGAACGATCGTTCCGGTGGTATCCCAACCAGCGATGAGCGCTTCGGGCTCTCGTAAGAGCGGTCTGGGCGACATCACCTTTACCGGGTTTTTTGCCCCCAAGGAAACTGAAAAGTGGATCTGGGGTGCCGGAGCTGCCGTATTGTTGCCCACCGGCGGTGACGGACTGACTGCAGATAAATGGGGCCTAGGTCCCAGCTTTGTTGCTCTGTCGATGGACGGCCCCTGGGTCTATGGCGCGTTGCTCAGTAACATCTGGTCGGTTTCCGGCTCTGGGGCGAATGACATCAACCTCCTGACTTTGCAGCCCTTTATAAATTACAACCTGCCAGGGGGTCGCTACTTCACCAGCTCGCCGGTCATTAATGCGAACTGGGAAGCAGACAGCGCAGAGCAGTGGACCGTGCCACTAGGCTTGGGCTATGGCAAGATCTTCAAGCTAGGCAACACACCGGTGAACGGTCAGATCA
>JBBWVW010000134.1:0-18531 GCA_050256425.1 Arenicellales bacterium
GTCCCATCACTCAGATGACCTGGAACAAACTGTGCATTGGAAGGCATCCCGTGCAACACCAAGGCGCGCCGCTCGGTGGACGACTCGTTCATCCCGGAACCGTGCCAGGTCCAGCCGTGGTGAAAGGAGCCGCCTCCTGGCGGTACTTCGACGTAGGTCACCTGCGTGTCTTGTTTTTCCCGGTTGGCAGCCTGCTGCATGATTTGTCGATAATCGGGTGGGTCATGAAATTCGCCTTCGGGATTTTGCTGCCGGTGCCATCGATGCGATCCCTTGATCAACTCAAGCGTGCCACTTTCTTTTGAGACATCGTCAAGTGCGATCCAGCACGTCAGCATCTCACGGGGGGTGTACCAACCGAGGTAAGCGTTGTCCTGGTGATACCCGATTGCCCGTGCGCCCGGCGGTTTGCTGATGACATTGTCTTGCGCGATTCGCATGCCAGGCCAGTGGCCCAGCTGTGCAAGGGCTTTGCCGAGATCTTCACGAAGCACCGTTGCAGCAACCCAAGGGTCGGCCTTCCAGGCGTTGCAGATCTGGCGAGTTAATTGGGGATCGCTTTTTGCTTCTTGCCAGTTCACCTCGTCAGGTTTGATTCCGGTATGAAAATCTCCTTGGAACAAACAACCGAATCGCTCCCGTAGTTGCGCAATGGTTTTGCTATCGACCAGGTCTTCAACGATGAGAAAACCGTCAGTATTGAATCGGACTATTTGATCCTTTGTAAGAAGAAGTGTCATTCGGGCGTTCGATCAAGTCCGATGAGAAGGCACCCGGTAGTAGTTTTTGAGTTGTGACTCGTTCCAGGCGCGTAACTGACAAAGTCGCCGGTTGTTAACACGGTACCGTCACTTTCGATCAACTCGCCCTCCAGGATGAGAAATTCCTCGAGTTTTTTATGTTCATGGGGAATTGTGGCCGCTCCGGGGTCCATCCGGATTACATACCAGCCAGTTGCGCTGACCGGGTCGTAGCTGATATTCAACAGGTGCATGTCTTTTTGGACTGGCCCCTCAAGATCATATGGGGTAAACGCAGAACGGTTGAGGTTGATGATCTTTCGGGAGATGCCCGATCCTTCATTGGTGGTTGTTGCCATAATATCTGCCTTATTGAGTGCTATTGCGAGTCGAGGTTAATCGTCGAGCGATGTATTGTGCAGGATGCCCGTTGCGCGATGATTATTACCTCGCCTGTTGCTTGGCTCATGAAGCGGCGTTGGCGGGTTTCCCTGCGAGTTAAGACAGTTTAGATTTCAAGGTGCAGACTATTCAACCAAGAATATATTTCTAACTGACAACCATTTTCGATCCAATCAATGTGACTTTGTAAAGTTTGGTAGCCGAATCATTGCTTTGAGCTTTTCCAGTCATTAGGGTGGCCCCCTGCAAAACCCGGAATGTTCGAGGTAGGGTGGTTGCCCCAAAAGCCCGGAATTAAGATGGTCTGTTCAAGCATGGAATATCTAGAAAATCGAAGGAGTTAAGTTATATGGCGAAGCGAGTAGCAGTGATCGGAGCTGGCCCCAGTGGGCTGGCCCAATTGCGGGCCTTCCAGTCGGCAGCCGAGAAAGGGGCGCAGGTTCCTGAAGTCGTCTGTTTTGAGCGGCAGGCCGACTGGGGCGGCATCTGGAACTATACCTGGCGTACGGGTACGGACGAGTATGGTGAGCCGGTGCACTGCAGCATGTACCGTTATCTGTGGTCGAACGGCCCTAAAGAGTGCCTGGAGTTTGCCGACTACACTTTCGAAGAACATTTCGGCCGGCCGATCGCATCCTACCCGCCGCGCGCCGTCTTGTGGGATTACATCAGGGGCCGTGTTGAGAAAGCTGGCGTCAGAAGTCAGGTTCGGTTTTCCAGTCCGGTCCGTTGGGTACAGTACAACGAAGATAAGGATAATTTCTCGGTTACAGTTCAGAACCTGGTCGAGGATCACAGCTATACCGAAGAATTCGATTATGTAATTGTTGCTAGTGGGCATTTCTCAACGCCGAATGTGCCGGATTTTGAAGGACTCGAAACTTTCAACGGGCGGGTGATGCACTCCCATGATTTTCGTGATGCCCTGGAGTTTAAGGATAAAGATATTCTCATTATCGGTACGAGTTATTCGGCAGAGGATATTGGCTCACAGTGTCACAAATACGGTGCCCGTTCTATCACCTGCTCGTATCGCACTGCACCGATGGATTTCCACTGGCCCGATAACTGGAAAGAGGTGCCACTGCTGACCCGGGTCGAAAAAAATACCTGTCACTTTAAAGACGGTAGTAGCAGGGAAATTGACGCCATTATTATGTGCACGGGTTATCTGCATCACTTTCCATTCCTGCCGGACGATCTGCGCTTACAGACCGGCAACCGTCTTTGGCCGCTGGACTTATATAAAGGCGTGTTCTGGGAAGCAAACCCCAAACTGATGTACCTGGGGATGCAGGATCAGTTCTACACCTTCAATATGTTTGATGCCCAGGCGTGGTACGCCCGGGATGCGATTCTCGGGCGCATCACCTTGCCTGGCCAAGAAGAGAGGGCTCGCCACAGTCAGGTCTGGCGCGCTCGCGAAGAGAAGCTCGAGGACGACGAGCAGATGATCTGGTTCCAAGGCGACTACGTTCAGGATTTGATTGATGAAACCGATTACCCGAGTTTTGATGTTGAAGGGGTGAGCAAAACCTTTATGGAATGGGAGCATCACAAGCATGAAGACATCATGACGTTCCGTAACAACGCTTATCGCTCGCTAATGACAGGTAATATGCAGCCTGCCCATCACACCCCCTGGCTCGAGGCCATGGACGACTCCATGGAGTCCTATCTCGCTTCGTCTTGACCTTCAGTGTCTGGTGAGAATCTAAACCCGGCCTCGGCCGGGTTAATTTTGATTCCTTAAAAGCGAATGTTTCCTAAAAAGAAACATTGCTTCACCTGTTGAATCTGTGACAGGAACGGCGTAGGCTCGCAGCTTGGCCCGACAACAGAATTTTTCGGAGGACTGACAGTTTATGTGCGGCATTGCAGGAATCATGTATCGAGGTGCCGGCGAGACTTTCGATACTGGGGAGGCGCTCATACGGATGCTTGATGGCTGCCAGCATCGCGGACCTGATTCGACCGGTTTTGCCTTGTATGCGCCCGAGCCCTCTGGCCGACTGAAATTGCGCTTTTTTCTGGACAGGTTCAGCGAAGGAGACGGTCAGGGTGCCATTGATGCTATCCAGCAGCGCCTCGGGGAGCTCGGCGCCATCGTCGAAGAAGAAGCGCACATCGGCGACAACTATCGCGTGACAGTTCGTTTTGGGGGTGACGTGCAAAAACTTTCCTATGAGATGGAGCACGCGGCGAAGGTTATCTCGATCGGTACCAGTCTGGAGATTGTCAAGGATGTGGGTACTGCCCACGAGGTAGACGACCGTTACGATGTACACGAGTTTCGCGGCACACATGGTTTGGGGCATGTGCGCCTGGCCACGGAAAGCGATGTAAAGCCCGAGGCTGCACACCCCTTCTGGGCGACCGGTTTTGCTGATGTGGCGATTGTCCATAACGGCCAGATCACCAATTACTGGAAAATGCGTCGGCGCCTTCAGCAGCAGGGATTCGAATTCACCACCGATAACGACAGCGAACTGATCGCGGTCTATCTTGCTGACAAACTGGCGCAGGGCATTGTGCTCAAAGAGGCACTGGCGACTTCTATTGATGATCTGGACGGCACCTTTTCCTTTTTGGTCTCTACGCAGGACGAGATTGGTTATGCCAAGGATAGGATCGCGGCCAAGCCCATGATCATGTACCAGGACGAGAACCTGATCGCGATCGCCTCGGAGGAGGTTTCCTTGAACCGCCTGTTCCCGGGGCAGGCCCTCAATACCCGGGAGCCAGCTCCGGGCACGTACGCGACATGGTCTCGCTCGATCTCGCACAGTTAAGCGTTCGCGAGGCGAACACACGGTTGCGCGCGTTGGGGGAGGCGGGGGAAGACGTCGAGGTCCTCAACCCGGATGCACGTCATCATATCGGTGTCGGCCTGACCGCGCCGGTTCGGGTCAATGTTCGAGGTTCAGCAGGATATTTCTGTGCAGGGTTAACCGACCAGGCGCATTTCGAAGTCAGCCATAACGTGGGCTGGGGCGTGGGGGATAACATGTACAGCGGCTCGGTTGTGGTTGGCGGTAATGCCGGCGCCATTCCGGGAGTGGCCATCCGCGGTGCGGAAATCGTGATCCACGGCAACATGGGCTCGCGCGCCGGCCAGGTCATGAAAGCAGGCACTTTATGTTGCGTGGGTAATGCCAATTTCATGGCGGGTTACATGATGTATGGCGGGCGCATTATTATTTTGGGAGATTCTGGCGAACGTCTGGGAGAGGATATGTCCGCGGGTGAGATTTTCGTTGCCGGCAAGGTCGAGGATCTTGGTTCTGACGCGATGTTGACTGATATCGATCAGACAGAACTGGACCAGTTGCGCGAATTTCTGGATCGCTACGACATTAAAGCGCCGATGGGTTTCTCCAAAGTGGTGAATGCTGGCACAAAGCTGCGCTATGGCACGCCGGAGCGCCCGATACGCAGTATCCCTTTTCAGAGTTTCTCTGGCGCATCTTCTTACTGGAACCCCAAGATTCAAGAAGATATTGCGATCAAATCGCAAAGCGGTCGCTACCGTATCCGCGGCTATGGTGGAGCGCGACCATTGCCGCACCTCAGCGATATCGGTTTTCGCAAGAGTCTTACCGGCGCGGGCTCCGACCGGAACGTCATCGACAAGGTACGTATGGATACCGAAATCGGTGGCATCAACGGGGCGAAACCGTTAAAGCTCAGTATGCCGGTGATGATCGCACCGATGAGCTATGGCGCACTGAGCCGATCCACCAAGCAGGCAATCGCAATGGCATCGGCTATGTCCGGTATTGCGGAAAATACCGGCGAAGGCGGCATGAGCGATGCCCAGCGAGATGCAGCTGGGCAACTGATTTTCCAGTGCCTCGGTGGCCGATTAGGCTGGAACATTCACGATATGCGCCGGGCTGACGCTTTGGAGATCTATATCTCCCAGGGTGCCAAGCCTGGCCTGGGTGGCCAGTTGATGGCGAAGAAGGTCACCCCGGAACTGGCAGAGATCCGTGGAATTCCGGCTGGGATTGATCTGCGCTCGCCATCGCGGCATCCCGATATCCTCGGAGCTGACGATCTGGTCATCAAGATAGAGGAATTTCGTGAGGCTACAGGCTACCAGCTTCCAGTGAGCGTAAAACTTGGTGCCGGGCGGATACGTGATGACATTAAGATTGCCGCGAAGGACGGTTTGGATTTTATCGAGCTGGACGGTATGCAAGGCTCGACCGGCGCAGGTAGCGCCGAGGTAATCGACAATGTGGGTATTCCCACGTTGCCGGCTATCATCGAAGCTGTTGAAGCGCTTGAAGAGATCGGTGCCCGTGACAAAGTCCAGTTGGTGCTTATGGGCGGCCTGCGTGACGGGGTTGATGCCGTTAAGGCGTTGTGCCTGGGTGCGGATGCTGCTGCATTTGGCACCTCAGTAATCATTGCTGGGGGTTGTATCGCCTGTATGCAGTGTCACGTGGGTCAGTGCGTCACAGGTATAGCAACACAGGATCCAGAGCACGAAAAACGTTATAAGCCTGAGAACGAATCCCAAAATATTCATCGTTTTCTCGAGAGTGTGCGTTGGCAGATTGCCGCCATTACCGATGCCCTGGGTTATGATGACGTGCGCCAGTTGGGTCGTGATGATCTGGTTGCCCTCACCCCCGAGGCTGCGCATATCACTGGATTTCCGTATGAACCAGTGCCCGTTGATACTGCTGTCTTTAGTACGGGCACTGCGCCATGAGCGTTTATGGCCTCGAGCGCATCAGTGTTCCGGTAGCCCCACCCGGTTTTACCGACGATACCGCCGATGTGCATTTTGTCGCTGCCCCGTGCCAGGCAGCATGTCCTGTTGGCACTGACGCGCCGTCCTACATAGCCTATATCTGGGAGAAGAAGTACCAGGAGGCTTTTGAGGCGATCACCTCTACTAATCCATTCAGTTCGATCTGTGGACGAGTCTGTGACGCGCCTTGCGAGCCGGCCTGCCGTCGGGAAAGCAGTGATGGCGCTGTGCAGATTCGAAATCTCAAGCGGTTCGTCATGGACCAGCTTGGTGACGATCCACCCCTGACCTCTTTTGAAGTCACCCGGTCCGAATCGGTCGGCATTGTCGGCTCGGGCCCCGCGGGCCTGACCGCGGCTTTTGAGCTATGTCGCGCGGGGTTCGCGGTGCACGTGTATGAGATGACCGATCGGCTTGGTGGGACGATGGTCTGGGGTATCCCCCAGTTTCGTTTGCCCTCTGGCATCATTACCGAGGATATTGTCAGACTCCAAAGCCAGTGCCCCGGCTTGACGGTGCATCTCAATAAAGGCCTGGGATCTGGCGTTTCACTTGAGGAGTTGAAGTCGCGCCACGATGCTGTATTGATGGCGATTGGGGCCTGGTGGGGTAAAGCCATGGGTATAGCCGGAGAAGAACATCCTGCGGTGGAGGATGGGGTGAGTTTTCTGCGTCGGATCAATTCTGGTGCACGCCCTCAGATGCCTGAGACTGTGGTAGTGGTTGGCGGCGGTGATGTGGCGATGGATGCCTGTCGCGTGGCGTTGCGTTTGCCGGGTTGCAAGACCGTTAAGGTCGTTTACCGGCGCGGCCCCGAGGACATCCCAGCCCGCAAAATTGAATTACATCATGCGCAAAAAGAGGGCATTGAATTTGTCTACAACACCCTGCAGACGGGTGTTTTGGAAGTTTCGGATGGCCTTGTGCTGCAGTGCGTTCGGACTGAAGCCGGCCCGCCCGATGCGGATGGACGCAGCACTCCGGTTACGGTCGACGGTAGCGCGTTTCAGATTCCTTGCGGCATGATCATAGCGGCGGTTGGGCAAAAGGCTATCTGCGAGGCGCTCGATAGCGCGGGACTCATGGACAGCGATCGGGTTCAGGCAGACTTTTCGACAATGCACACTGCGGATCCGATGGTGTTTGCCGCTGGCGATGGCGCTTTTGGCGGCTCGACCATTGTGATGGCCATGCATCATGGACAAAGGGCGGCTTATTACATTAAGGCAACGCTCGATAAGATCGAAGTACCAATTCCCTACCGTACCCCGTTTCGCACCTGGCGGGTGCCGGTGGCCCAGGATATCAAGTGGGAGCAGTTCCCCGTTGAGGAGCCAGTCTTTCATGGTGTGGGCGCACAGCCGCAGACATTTCCGGAGATTGAGGATACCTATGACGAGGCAGCCGCGCTTCGCGAAGCCGCGCGCTGTTATCGCTGCGACGCAGAAACTGGTTCAGCCGACTACGCGGTTCGTCACCGTGAAGATCTTTTTTCAATGGCACGCACCCACCCCCAGGACACCCTCAAGCATCAGGCCATGCTGAACCGGCGTCTGCAAGGGCGGGAGAACCCCTTTCCAGAAGGGCGCTGGCCGTCGCTGGATGATTTGGTTTTTCTTCCGGCGAATCTTTCCCGCCTGGTGATCGACCCCTATCGGGAAGCCTGCCGAATTGATATCAGCCTGGGCGTGGGATTGAATCTCGAGGTGCCATTTCTTGTCGCTGGCATGGATGATGCGCCTGAAGAAGTACGACGGGCCGCTTTTGAGGCACTCCACGAGAGCGGTGGCGGGTATCTGGGTGCGCTACCGCCGGAGACTGAAATTCCCTGGATCCAGCTACTGCGACCCAATGAGACCGCAAACGCTGATGCCGCCGGACACATCCTGCGGTGGAGCGGCAACGCGTCATCAATGCAGACAGGCTCTACCCAAGATTCCGTAACAGGTCTTTGTATTACCGAACCCCACGATGTCAACGATGCCGTCGAATTTGCCCTTAATCAGGGCTTTAAGCTGCTGTTACTTGATGGCACTGGGGATAATGTTTCTCTGTCTGCAGAACTCACTACACGGCCTCGGTTCGACCTTTTGCCCGACACGGTTTTGGCGTTACGGGCGCGCAAGCAGGAAGAGACACTGATGCTCATTTACAGCGGGGGCGTGCGTTCGGGAACGGATGCGGCGCGGTTGATAGCCTTGGGCGCAAGTGTTGTTGTTTATGGTGTGACTGGAGCCCTCGCTATGGGCGGCCGGATTACAGAGACAGGGTTGGAATGGCACTCGGACCACTCGCAGGAAGAGCGCGCGCAGGGCCTTGCCGCAATCCTCAAGGCCAATGCCGGTGAAGCATCAATGATGGCACGGTGTACCGGCAAAACTCGCCTGCATAATCTTGAGCCAGAAGATTTAAGGTGCGTGACGCTTGCGACCAGCAAAGTGACCGGAATCCCAGTTCCTGGCTACAACGTGACAGCAGGGTCAGCAACCGCATGAATCGCCGTAGCGTGCAGCCGGTGTTGGCGCGCGCAAGTGTGCCGGATACCACTGCTGTCTACGAGCGGGAAAATCAACTGGAAGACGCGATTGGTCGGCAGGTCCGGGTATATCGTACCCAACTCGGCATGACGATCGCCAACTTGGCACACCAATCGGGCTTGTCACCCGGAATGCTATCGAAAATCGAAAACGGCCATACGTCACCCTCGCTTGGCACGCTTCAATCTGTAGCCGGAGCTCTGAACGTCCCTGTTACCGCGTTGTTTCGTAAGTTCGAACAGGAGCGCGAAGCCTCGTTCGTGCGCGCGGGGCAGGGATTAGTTATTGATCGGCGCGGGACCCGGGCTGGACACCAGTATCATCTACTGGGCCACTCGGTGGGTAATCGGGCAACACTCGTCGAGCCTTATCTTATCGTAATTTCCGAGCCCTCTGACGTCTTTCCGCTGTTCCAGCACGATGGCGTCGAGTTTATTTATATTCTCGAGGGTGCACTGGTTTATCGGCATGGCGGCCGGACGTACTTCATGGGCAAGGGCGATTCACTTTATTTCGATGCTGATGCACCGCATGGTCCCGAGGAGCTAAAGCGTTTGCCTATTCGCTTTTTGTCATTCATTGTCGAGCCCCAATCGGAGTCCTAGCCGAAACCGACGCCAGCAGTCCAGATTCCAGACCCCGATCTACTGAACGTTTTACCGGAGGATAAGTTCAATGGCAGTTAACCTGACAAGAGTCGCCAAGGAAAAAGGCATAGAGTATTTTCTGATCAGTTTTGTAGATCTTTTCGGGGTGTTGCGTTCCAAGCTGGTGCCAGCACGCGCGATTGGCCAGATGCAAAGAGATGGCGCCGGTTTTGCGGGGTTTGCTGCCTGGCTGGACATGACGCCGGCTGACCCGGATATGTTCGCAATTCCGGATTCGGCGAGTCTGATCCAACTCCCCTGGAAGCCTCAGGTAGCCTGGCTTGCGGGCGATCTGGCCATGGATGGCAAGTGGGTGGCGGCTTCGCCACGGGTCGCGCTGAAACAGCAGATCGCCAAGGCGGCCAAAAAAGGCTATCACATGAAAACCGGTGTCGAATGTGAATATTTCCTGGTCAGTCCCGATGGCTTGTCATTATCGGACGCCAGCGATACCCAGGAAAAACCCTGTTATGACCAGTCGGCTTTGATGCGTCGCTTCGATGTCATCAGCGAGATCTGTGACTGTATGATCCAGCTGGGCTGGGGCCCATACCAGAACGATCACGAAGACGCGAACGGTCAGTTTGAAATGAACTGGGATTTCGACGATGCGCTGGTTACGGCTGATCGCCATGTGTTTTTCAAATACATGGTCAAGGCGATTGCCGAAAAACATGGTATGCGCGCGACCTTCATGCCTAAGCCTTTTATCAATCTTACGGGTAACGGTTGCCACGCGCATGTGTCGGTCTGGGACAAAGCGGGCAAGAAAAACCTGTTCCACAACGCCCGTGATGAGTTGGGCTTGTCAAAGCTGGCTTACCAGTTCTTGGGCGGTGTGTTGCACAGCGCTGACGCGCTTACTGCAGTCTTTAACCCGACCGTAAACAGCTATAAACGCATTGATGCGCAGGTGACGCTCTCAGGTGCAACGTGGTCGCCTAACGCGATTACTTACGGAGGCAACAATCGTACCCATATGGTGCGGGTGCCGGATGTTGGACGTTTTGAGCTGCGACTGATGGACGGCGCCGCCAACCCTTATCTGTTGCAGGCGGGTGTGTTGGCTGCGGGCCTTGACGGTGTTGCCAGCAAGCGTGACCCAGGCAAGCCGCTCGACATCAATATGTATACGCACGGCCATACCTTAAAAGGGATACGTCGCTTACCCTCCAACCTGCTGGATGCGATTCGGCTTTTTGAAAAAAGTAAAGTATTGCGTGCCGGGCTCGGTGATGCCTTGATTGATAGTTACGCCAAGCTTAAGCACCAGGATTGGCGCAACTACAGTGCTTCGATCAGCCAATGGGAGCGCGAACATACCTTGGATTGCTGAGCTAAGGTCGAGCACTACCGGAGCGGTAGCTGATGAAGATTCTCGTCTTTCAACACATATCCTGTGAACACCCTGGAATCTTCCGGCAGTTTTTCAGTGAGGCCGGTGTTGATTGGCATGCAGTGGAGCTCGATGCTGGAGATTGCATTCCTGATTTGCAGCCCTTCGATGCGTTGTGGGTAATGGGTGGGCCCATGGATGTCTGGGATGTAGATACCTGCCCGTGGTTGGTTGCGGAAAAAGAGGCCATCCGCCACTGGGTGCGCGATCTTCAAAAGCCTTATCTGGGTTTGTGCTTGGGGCACCAGTTACTGGCCGATTCGCTCGATGGCGAGTGCGCGGTTCAAAAAAGACCCGAGATTGGAATTCTGAACGTCAACCTGACAGACCAGGCAAGTGATGATCCATTGTTTCGAGGAATTAACCCGACTATCAAGTGCCTGCAGTGGCACTCTGTTGCGGTCACGCGCCCACCCAGCGGTGCCGAGCTGCTAGCGAGCTCACCCGATTGCCAGTGGCAGGCCATGCGGGTTGGCACGAACGCCTGGGGGATACAGTTTCATGTAGAGCTCCAGGACAGTACGATAACCGATTGGGGTGAGGTGCCCGCTTACGCTGCCGCACTGGATAAAGTCCAAGGCGCAGGTTCACTGCAGAGAATGCAGGTTCAGGCGCAGAGCCATATGGCGCAGTTCAAGAGCAACGCACGCCAGTTATTTGATAACTTTTGCCACGTTGCCAACTGAAACGGGACTTCAGTGTGGCCCGTAGTCGCCAGATGGCAGACGGGTGACCTCATTTGGCCATTTATGCCTCGACCCCGTCAGTGGTGTCTCCTGGCTTGTCTCACAAGCAGCCCTCGGTAAGCGTGCGGCAATTTGTGGGTCAGACCAGACACTTTTTTAACTTAAGGCACGAAAACCCGTGTGACATACTCACCATACCTTGCGGGATAAATCTGCTCAGGGTTGATAGATGTCACAACAGCTGAATGAATTTGTCGATGAACTAACGCGGATTCTGCCTTCAGAGGCGTTGCTGCTTTCAGCGGAAGCTTGTCGACCCTATGAATGTGACGGCTTAACGGGTTACCGCGAACTGCCCGCCATGGTTGCCTTGCCAGAGACATTTGAGCAGGTGCGGGAGATTCTCAGACTCTGTCAGCGACACCAGGTTCCGCTGGTGGCGCGTGGTGCAGGTACTGGCCTTTCGGGTGGTGCGACGCCTCACTCAGAGGGGGTGCTCCTCGGTATGGCCCGCTTTAGCCGCATCATCGAGATTGATCCGCAGGCACGTACAGCCAGAGTGCAGCCAGGGGTTCGCAATCTTGCCATCAGCGAGGCGGTTGCAGAACATGGGTTGTACTACGCACCGGATCCGTCTTCACAAATCGCCTGCACCATTGGTGGCAACGTGGCCGAGAATGCGGGCGGTGTCCATTGCCTGAAGTACGGCCTCACTGTGCATAACGTGATTGCGGCTCAAGTGGTGTTGATGGGGGGTGATGTCATCAACCTAGGCGGCACAGCCCTGGATACCCCGGGATATGACTTGCTTGCGACAATGATCGGGTCTGAAGGGATGCTGGGCGTAGTCACTGAGGTCACAGTACGTCTGTTGCCGTTGCCGGATGCCGCCAAGGTGCTTCTGGCGGCATTTGATACGGTCGAGTCGGCAGCGGCGGCAGTCGCGCAAGTGATCGCCAAGGGGATCATTCCAGCTGGCCTAGAGATGATGGATAACCCGGCTATTGTGGCTGCCGAGGATTTTGTGCAGGCGGGTTACCCCAAGGATGCTGCTGCTATTTTGTTATGCGAACTCGACGGTACGATTGCTGAAGTCGAGGCGGATATTCAAATGGTGTCGGACCTGTTGCGTGAAAGCGGTGCCCGCACGGTTGAGGTCGCGCGCGATGAAGCCGAACGGGTGCGTTTTTGGTCCGGGCGAAAGAATGCCTTTCCGGCGATAGGTCGCATCTCTCCAGATTACTACTGTATCGATGGCACGATACCGCGCAAAGCGGTTGCTAAGGTGCTGGCCGGCATTGAGCAGTTATCCGCGCAAAGCGGGTTGCGGGTGGCTAATGTGTTTCACGCAGGCGATGGCAATTTGCATCCACTGATTCTTTACGATGCCTCCAAGCCAGGTGAATTTGAGCGTACCGAGGCCTTGGGTGGGCAGATACTCGATCTTTGTGTGCAGGCAGGCGGTACCATCACTGGCGAGCATGGTGTTGGGCTGGAAAAGATCAATCAGATGTGTCTTCAGTTTACTGATCAGGAACTGGATCAGTTTCATGCCTTGAAGGCGGTGTTTGACCCTGATGGACTGCTGAATCCTGGTAAGGCAGTACCCACCCTGGCGCGTTGTGCTGAATTCAATGCCATGCACGTTCATGGCGGCGAGTTGACGCATCCGGAGATACCGCGCTTTTAAGGCGGGCTGCCCAGATGGATAGTTTTGTCGAGTCGCTACAAGCCCGGATCGTCACCGCCGGCGAATCTGGCACGCGCCTGAATATTGTCGGGGGCAACAGCAAACATTTTTACGGGGGGGCACCGCAAGGTGAGCCCCTGGATGTGGGTGCTCATCAGGGTATTGTGTCTTACGAGCCTACAGAGCTTGTAGTCACCGCACGGACCGGAACACCGCTTGTTGACCTTGAGCAGACGCTGGCCGAGTCTCGCCAGATGCTGCCTTTTGAGCCGCCAGCCTTTGGCGCTGGCGCAACCATTGGTGGCACGATCGCCTGCGGTTTTTCCGGCCCGGCCCGGCCGTACCGTGGAGCTGTTCGCGATTTTATACTTGGAGTGAACTGTGTCAGTGGCCGCGGCGAATACCTGCGCTTTGGCGGTCAGGTGATAAAAAACGTTGCTGGTTACGATGTGTCGCGGTTGATGGTGGGGGCCATGGGCACCCTCGGGGTAATGACCGAGGTCTCCCTTAAGGTGTTGCCGTTGCCGGTTATTGAGCGCACGCTGGTTTTTGACTGCAGCGGCAATGACGCATTGACAAAGATGACTGATCTTGGCGGACGACCGTTGCCGGTGACTGGCACTGTCTGGCACGATGGCAAACTGCGGGTGCGTCTTTCGGGTAGTGAGATGGCAGTCGAGTCTGCGGCATCGAGCCTGGGGGGCGACCTTGATATTGCCGGCGCTTCGTTCTGGCAAGCCCTTAAGGAGCATCGGTTAGATTTCTTTGGCGGGACAGACCCGCTATGGCGATTGTCTATTGCGCCACCGGCGCAGATGCTAGATCTCCCCGGAGAATCACTGGTGGAGTGGGGTGGGGCGCTGTTCTGGGTGCGCAGTGATGATCCGCAAGCCTTAGTTGCCCTTGCGCGCGTGCATGGCGGAAACCTGACGCGTTTTCGAGGCGCTGAGCGCTCAGTCAGTTTTCAGCCCTTAGGCGATACCGAAGCCGCCCTGAATCGGAAAATGAAGAAGGCTTTCGATCCAACTGGAATTCTTAACCGCGATCGGTTATTCGCGGAGAGCTAAGCTATGTACGCTTCCTTGGCCTCGACCTTCCAAGGCACCCCTGAAGGGCTTGAGGCTGGCGCTATTCTTGGCAAGTGTGTGCACTGTGGTTTTTGTACCGCGACGTGTCCGACCTACCAACTCCTGGGGGATGAACTGGATGGCCCACGTGGGCGAATCTATCTGGTTAAGCAGGCACTGGAGTCTGGGACCTGTACGGACATCACCCGCGGGCATCTCGATCGGTGTCTGACCTGCCGGTCCTGTGAGACCACCTGCCCGTCGGGTGTTGCCTATGGCCGTTTGCTGGAGATTGCCCGCCCAGTGGTTGATCGCCTGGCACCACGACCTTTGACACAACGGCTACAGCGTTGGTTACTTCGCCGGATATTGCTGGGACCCTGGTTTGCGCCCCTGTTGGGCCTGGGGCGTGCGGTGCGCTGGGCGCTGCCAGCGTCCGTGGCGCGCCATATACCCCTCCATCGCCCGGCCGGAAAACGAGCAATGCAAACAGGGACGCGCGCCGTTCTGATGCTCGAAGGTTGTGTCCAGCCGGCGATCGCGCCGGCCATCAACGCAGCCGCAGGACGCGTGTTAGCCCGGTTTGGGTTTATGGTCGTTCCGGTAAGTGGCGCTGGCTGTTGCGGTGCGTTGGATTTACATCTGGGTGCGTCTGGTTCAGCGCGGGAGGCGATGCGCCGTAATATTGATGCCTGGTGGCCCCATGTGGAAGATGGGGTTGAGGCAATTGTGATGACGGCCAGCGGGTGCGGAGTGACTGTGCGTGATTATGGAAAGTTGCTTGAAAACGATCCAGCCTATGCAACCAAGGCCAAGCGTATCAGCGACTTAACCCAGGATATCAGTCAATTGATTGAGCCACTGGCCGTTGAGGAGCTGGATGGCCGAGCGGATCTTGAGGTGGCGTTTCATTCGCCCTGCACGTTGCAGCACGGGCAACAGATCACCGGAACAGTTGAAAATATTCTGCGTCGGGCAGGGCTGACCCTCGCTCCAACCCGAGATGGACACCTTTGCTGCGGGGCAGCCGGCACCTACTCACTGCTGCAGCCGGTGTTGTCGCGCCAGTTACTTGCAAATAAACTGGAAAATCTTGAGCGGCACCGGCCCGATGTTATTGCGACAGCCAATATCGGTTGTCTGGCTCATCTTCAGAGCGCAGCCGGCAGTGCGGTCTGCCACTGGATCGAATTACTGGATCCAGACCCACCCGGCAAACCCAAGTCAGCGCTGGATTAAAGGGTTGGGCTCTGTTTCAGCCCGTCGTCGGAAAAAGACTCCCAAATAAGTCTTTTTGTACTTGACAACGTTAAAATATTAATGAATAATAAAAAACTTAAATATACACAAATTAACCAGACCAAACACCGACTGGTTGGTGCGCAGCCTTGGCGCAGTGACAGCCAGATGACAAAAGACTCCTCCATCCTCCTTTGGTGGATTTAGCGCAACAATACTCGTTGCGCTTTTTTTTGCCTGGGATCTGGCGATTTCGCCCTGAACGACTAAGTTTTTCACCTAAATACTTGCCTGGACAAGGGTGTTCTAGTACCATCCGCGCCTCGAATTTTCGACAAAAACACCGACCGCATGAAAACATTCAATGCCAACGCCCAGACAGTACGCCGCGAGTGGTACGTCGTAGACGCTACAGACAAGGTATTGGGGCGCCTGGCAAGCGAAGTGGCCACCCGGCTGCGGGGCAAACACAAGCCTGAGTACACGCCACACGTCGACACGGGCGACCATATTGTGATCGTCAATGCCGAGAAGGTGCGGGTTACTGGCAACAAGGCCCAAGCGAAGACATATCACTGGCACTCCGGGTATCCCGGCGGGATCAAGGAGATTTCCTTTGCCGAGCAGATAAAGCGCCATCCGACCCGGGTCATTGAGAGCGCGGTTAAGGGTATGCTGCCGAAAAACCCACTTGGACGAGCGATGTTCTCCAAACTGCGGGTTTATGCCGGCCCCAAGCACGAACATCAGGCACAACAGCCTAAAACGCTAGAGCTTTAACGGCGCAGCAAAACCGCCTAGACAGACGAGGTCAGGACATTGGCAGAAACAGGACAGATTCATTACGGAACGGGCCGACGAAAATCTTCTGTAGCGCGGGTATATCTCACTCGCGGCTCCGGCAATATCGTCGTCAACAAGCGTACCCTCGATCAGTACTTTGGTCGTGAGACCGCACGGATGGTTGTGCGCCAGCCCTTGAGCGTCGCGGAACTGGTCGATAAGTTGGACATCACTATCCGGGTTACCGGCGGCGGTGGCACGGGCCAGGCCGGTGCGATTCGCCATGGCATTACCCGGGCCCTGATCAGTTACGACGAGACCCTGCGTGGACCGCTTCGCAAGGCTGGTTTTGTCACTCGCGATTCACGCAAAGTTGAGCGCAAGAAAGTCGGCCTGCACAAGGCACGCAAAGCACCGCAGTACTCCAAGCGCTGATTCACCCCGACCCCTTCGGGGCCGCCCAGACCCTTCTTCACCGATCTCCTGCTGCTGGTCTTTCCTGACCGGCACGTCGGCACACTGCATCGATCCTTCCCCTTGGCGTGAGGCCGTAAGTCTTGCGGGATCTGCCTGGCTGGCGTGCGCGCGGACTTATTCTTCCCGCGGACGCCTTTGTTCGACTCGGCGCGACCACCCACCGCATCAGATATATTGGGATTCAGCCCCGCGGCGAGTACCGCGGGGAAGTTATATGCTAGATTAATTGCCAAAGTCTTCGGGATTTCATTTGAGTAAATCTCGTTGCATTTGCAGATACTGCCCTACTGGAGGCTATCGCAATGAGAACAATCTTACGGGTAGGGCTAATCATCATATTGGCCAGCATGAGCCTTTCGTTTGCGTCTGAGGCTCGCTCCGAGGGCAATGTGCTGTACTTTATTCTCGATGCGTCAGGGTCCATGTGGGAGCGGGCTGGCGGCAAGCCGCGCATCGTCATCGCCAAAGAAATACTTTCCGAGCTGATCGAACAAACCCCGGAACAGATCCGCGTCGGGGTTACAGTGTATGGGCATCGCCGAAAGGGTGATTGTTCAGACATCGAGGAGATCGTTTCTCTTAAGAATCTTGACCCGATGACCAAGTTCCGGGCGAAGGAGCGTATTAGCTCTATCAATGCGATGGGCAAGACGCCTATCACAGATTCGATTCAGCAGACGGTTGATCGATTAAAGGGCGAAGAGGGTGAATCCACTATCGTTCTTATTAGCGATGGACTGGAAAGCTGCGGCAAGGACCCGTGCGCTCTGACCAAGAAGTTGAAATCCGCCGGCATCAATTTTGTGATGCATGTGGTGGGTTTTGGACTGATGGATCATCAGAAGAAAAAACTGGCCTGTATTGCCGACGCGGGTGGGGGTACCTTTTTTACTGCCGACAATGCGTCCGATCTGCTTGAAGCGTTGACAGTGGTCAAGCAGAGTGTTGTTGCGAAGGTCAAGGTAGAGCCTGCCCCAGCGCCTGCCCCAGCGCCTGCCCCAGAGCCTGTTATACAGAAAGTCGAGTCTTCTTCTACTTCAATAAAGATCAAGGCCAAGGGCCCTGGTACTGTGCAGCTGGTACCGGCGGCATGGGTACAAGAGCCCAGATACTGGGCATTATCCGATGTCGAATCGGGCGAGATTCTCTACAAGTTTTCCCGCCTGGGCGTTACACCCCAGAAGGTACCGCCAGGCACCTACCAGTTGGTGTGGCATCAGAATGAACATCGGGCTGCCCGGGTCATCACCGGGCAGATTGTGAAGGTTAAATCCGGTGAGGTCACCGAAGTCCCCGTTGCAACCGGTGTGCGTCTGAAAATGCCCCAATGGGTCGAGACCCCATATTGGTGGGGCCTCAAGGCCGCAGACGAGAACCTCAAGGCCGTGCTCCGCCCGCAGGTCTGGTTTCGTGACCTGCCGGCACAGGTGGTACCGCCAGGTCGGTACCACCTGATCTGGTACCAAAATGAGCATCGAACGACTCCAGTGAATCTTGGCACGGTCGATATCCAGATGGATCAGTTGAATGAAATTACCGTGGCAACCGGATTGCAGCTGGTCAAAGCTGACTGGGTGCCCCAGATTCGCCGACGATGGTGGAAACTGCTGGATGCCGATGGTCAGGTGGTGCTTAAGGTCAGCAATTTCGAATTCAAGCCACAGATCGTTCCAGAAGGGGAGTATCAGCTGGTGTATCGCCAGACTAAGCACGGCGCAACCGACTCTCTGTTAGGTACCGTTATTATCAAGCCCGGTGAACTGGCACAGTTCCCGGTCAACACCGGCGTTGGTTTCAGTTATGCGGATGGGGCCGAGGCCCCGTATAGGGTCGAGTTCTTAAGGCTCGATGATTCAGGGGAAGTGGCAACTGCGGTTAAGTTAGAAAACAGTTGGGGCCCTATTCCTTTGCAGCCAGGTACTTATCGGGTTGATTACCAGGCAGCGCGAAAAGGCCCTTTGATGACGATCGTCGATTCCTTCGATCTGCCCGCGGGCGTGTTTGTGGAAATAGAGATGTAACAGATTGCCTGTGCACTGCCCGAGTTTCGTAGAGTCGGCGCGCTATGAGATGCTGATCTCCCTGCAGTAAAAGGGCACGAC